>CANGZN010000096.1 GCA_947458625.1 Chitinophagaceae bacterium | reverse complement strand
GATATCCGACAAAAATACCCAGCGCCATGGCGACCAGGATCCAGATAGTTAAACGATTTGATTTCATATAGCTTTTTAGCGTGTCGAAAATCGGCAAAAACAAGGAGGATAAAAAATAATAAAGAAGCCATGCGGACTGATAAAATCCCTATTTTCCAAGATCATTCAACCTTGTCACATGTCCCAATCAACCTCCTCCTCCTTCAAGCCAACACTGGGCTTGTGGGATGGCACCATGATCGTCGCCGGATCGATGATCGGCTCCGGCATTTTTATCGTCAGCGCCGACATCACCCGCAACGTGGGCAGTGCTGGCTGGCTGATCGCCATCTGGCTGATCACCGGATTCATGACACTCACCGCAGCACTCAGTTATGGCGAATTGAGTTCGATGTTTCCAAAAGCAGGCGGACAATACGTCTATCTCAAAGAGGCATACAACCCCCTGATGGGATTCCTCTACGGCTGGAGTTTTTTTGCCGTCATTCAGACCGCAACGATTGCTGCAGTTGGAGTCGCTTTTTCAAAATTCCTGGCTTATCTCGTGCCGGAGTTGGGTAATAATTACTTCCTTTTCGATGCAGGGATCATAAAGGTGTACTCCGGACAACTCGTCTCCATCGCCATTATCTCGCTTCTAACCTATATCAATTCCCGAGGGGTCAAAGAAGGAAAAATCATTCAAACTCTTTTTACATCCGCCAAATTGCTGGCACTTTTTGGATTGATCGCCTTTGGCTTTTTATTGGCTAAAGAAAGTTTTTGGGCGCAGAACTGGCAAACCGGATTCCAGGCGCAACAATACATCGGAGCAGCTGATGCAACCAGTGCTGCGTTGGCCACGAATTGGACCGGCATCTCCGGCGCCGCACTTATGGGCGCCATTGCTGCTGCCATGGTAGGCTCCATTTTCAGCAGTGACGCCTGGAATAACGTCACCTTCATTGCGGGAGAAATGAAAAATCCACATCGGAATATCGGACTGAGTTTATTACTAGGTACCGGTATCGTCACGCTGATCTATGTTTCTGCCAACTTGATGTATCTAAATGTGCTTCCGCTAAATGAATTGGCTTTCCCGGCAGATGACCGAGTGGCCGTGGCTGCTGCCAATAAGATCTTCCCAGGTGTGGGCACCTATGTGATTGCGGTACTGATCATGGTCTCCACCTTCGGTTGCAACAACGGACTGATCATGGCGGGTGCCCGGGTGTATTATACGATGGCGAAAGACGGACTCTTCTTCAAAAAAGCTGGTGAACTGAATGCTGTATCCGTTCCGCAAACGGCCTTGTGGATACAGGCTGTCGTTGCCAGCATCTGGAGTTTGAGTGGTAAGTACGGACAACTGCTGGATATGATCTCGTTTGTTGTTGTACTATTCTACATGCTCACGATCATCGGAATCTTTATTCTTCGCAAAAAAAGACCCGATGCGGAACGACCTTACAAAGCATTCGGATATCCCTTCCTGCCTGCGCTGTATATCTTGATGGGTGCCGCCTTCTGTATACTGCTGATCGTATACAAGCCGGAGTTCACCTGGCCGGGTTTGATCATTGTTTTGCTGGGCGTGCCGCTTTATTATTTAGCTATTTCCAGAAATAAGACAACCGCTACTCACTAACCCCTGAATCATTATCTTAGAGACTTCAAAAACCAACCCTTCATGAGCCTATTTGCCAAGAAATCACTCGATCAAATGCTGGCGCATGCCGCAGACGATGAGAAAGGACTGAAAAGAACCCTGGGCGCAGGAAACCTGATCGCCCTCGGTATTGGTGCCATTATTGGTGCCGGATTGTTTGTACGTACTGCCGCCGCTGCTGGACAAGCTGCTGGTCCGGCCGTAACCCTTTCCTTTGTTGTTGCTGCCATCGGTTGTGCTTTCGCCGGACTTTGTTACGCAGAGTTCGCCTCCATGATCCCCATCGCCGGTAGCGCCTATGCCTACTCGTATGTAACCATGGGCGAACTGGTAGCCTGGATCATCGGTTGGGCCCTGATCATGGAATATGCTTTGGGTGCAGCAACCGTATCCATTGCCTGGAGTGAATACCTGAACAAGCTTTTGGGGGGAGCTATCCCCTATGAATGGACGCACTCTCCGTTTGAAAGTTTTACAGATTCAAGCGGTGTATTGCATACCGGGATCATGAACGCGCCGGCGCTGGTGATCTTATTGGCCCTGACCTTGTTGCTCATCAAAGGCACCCAAGAGTCAGCCTTGGTGAATGCGGTTATTGTATTCATCAAAGTAGCCATCGTGTTGTTATTCATTGCCGTCGGATGGCAGTTCATCAACCCTGCCAACCATACGCCTTACATGATTCCAGAAGGCACACCGCCTGTGCTTGACAATGCAGGAAAGGTCATCGCCGATTACAGCGGCTGGAATAAACACGGATGGGGCGGTGTATTAGGTGGAGCAGCGATCGTATTCTTCGCCTTCATCGGGTTTGACGCCGTATCGACCGCTGCACAAGAGGCGAAAAATCCCAAAAGAGATATGCCCATCGGGATTCTCGGATCACTGGTGGTTTGTACGATCCTGTACATTCTCTTCGGACACGTTCTAACAGGTGTTGCCCCTTGGCAGGATTTTGTCGATCCGGAAAAAGGACGTGAAGCTTCTGTAGCCTATGCGATCAGCAATTTCATGCCCGGATATGAGTGGCTGGCACAAGCGGTGACCGTTGCGATCCTGGCCGGTTTCTCATCGGTGATCCTCGTGATGCTGATGGGTCAAAGCCGCATCTTCTACACCATGAGTAACGATGGTTTGATTCCGAAAGCTTTCGGCGTATTGCATCCGAAATACAAAACACCCTATAAGTCAAACTGGATCCTGTTTGTCTTTGTCGGCGCATTCGCTGCCTTCGTTCCCGGTCACGTTGCCGGTGATCTTACCAGCTTTGGAACCTTATTCGCCTTTGTATTGGTCAGCATCGGCGTATGGATCCTGCGCGTGAAATCCCCCAACATGGAAAGACCATTCAAGACGCCGTTGGTACCAGTTGTTTGTACACTGGGTGCCTTGATCTGCTTAGCCATGATCGTGGGTCTGGATCCTCAAACCCTGAAAGTAGCTTTTGCCTGGATGGGGATCGGTCTGATTGTTTATTTTGCTTACAGCCGCCATCACAGTAAGCTGAAAAACGCCTGACAATTATAAGTAAACTTCAATAATGAACGTCCCGGCCTGGCCGGGACGTTTTCATTTATGGGCATTGCTGTACTTTTGCCGCGAACTCAAACCATTTCATGGGACGCATATTTGAAGTACGGAAATCGACCATGTTCGCCCGCTGGGACCGCATGGCTAAGCAATTCACCCGCATCGGAAAGGAGATCATCATCGCCGTTAAAGCCGGTGGATCTGACCCAGGAACCAATGCAGCCCTTCGCCGTTGTTATCAGAATGCCAGAAGCGTGGGCATGCCAAAAGATCGTGTGGAGGCCGCCATCAAGCGTGCCCTCGGAAAGGAAATGATCAACTACGATGAGATTCTGTACGAAGGCTATGCTCCCCACGGCGTAGCCTTATTGGTAGAGACAGCTACAGATAATCATGTGCGGACTGTAGCAAACGTAAAATCACATTTCAATAAAGGTGGCGGCGCGTTGGGAAACAGTGGCAGTGTAGCCTTCCAGTTCAAAAAAATGGGGGTATTCAAATTAAAGCCGGAGGGATTGAGTCCGGAGGAACTGGAACTGGAGCTTATTGATTTTGGCTTGGAAGAACTGGGAGAGAGCACAGGGGAAAATGACGAAGAGATCTTGGTGATCCGTTGCGGATTCACTGATTTTGGCAATATGCAAAAAGCATTGGAGGATAAAAACATCACGCCGATCAGCGCTGAAACAGAATGGATCCCCACCGTTACTGTACCCGTGAATGACGAGCAAGCAGCAGACGTAAGTAAACTCATCGAAAAGCTGGAGCAAGACGATGATGTGCAAAAAGTATTCCACAACATGGGATGATGCAAAGAAAACCGGCGATCATATTTTTCGACGGTCATTGCCATCTCTGTTGCAACTCTGTGCAATTCATTCTGCATCGCGACAAGAACGGGTATTTCAGCTACGCCCCCAACGAAGGAAAAACAGCTACATCGCTTTTTCAAAAGCAGATCGGTGATTCAAGTCCCGACTCCATCGTCTTGTTTGAACATGACAAATTCTATTTCAAATCCACGGCAGCGCTTCGCATCGCCCGAAAACTTTCCGGTGCCTGGCCCATCCTATACATATTCATGCTGATCCCATCGCCGGTGCGCGACTGGGTGTACAATATCCTTGCCAAGAACCGATATCGCTGGTTCGGTCGAATGGAAAGCTGCTGGATGCCCATGCCGGAATGGAAAGAAAAATTTCTGGACTGATCACTCCGCCATCATAGCCTTCACTACTTCGATCACCTGCTCCGCATTCGGCTTACTGAAATAATCCCCATCACTTCCGTATCCCGGACGATGTGCCTGTGCCGTAAGGGTACGCGGTGCCACATCGAGGAAACGATATCCGCCCTGTTTCTCCATGACTTCGGTGAACATATAAGCCGATGCGCCACCAGGCACATCCTCATCCACAAAAAGAATACGATTTGTTTTCTTGAGCGACTCGAGAATACGATGATGAAGATCGAATGGCAGTAAGGTCTGCACATCAATGATCTCACAGGAAATGCCCTTTGCCCTCAAATACTGTGTTGCTTCTTGAATGATGCGCAAGGTGGATCCGTAGGACACAATTGTTACATCCTCCCCTTCTTCGATCACTTCAGGCACTCCCAACGCGACCGTGAACGTATCCAAATTGTTGGGAAGCGATTCTTTGAGGCGATATCCGTTCAGGCATTCGATGACTAGTCCCGGATCGTTTGCCTGCAACAAAGTATTGTACATACCTGCTGCCTGTGTCATATTTCGTGGTACGCATACGTGCATGCCACGTAGTGCGTGAATGATCATGCCCATAGGTGATCCGCTATGCCAGATCCCTTCGAGTCGATGGCCACGGGTGCGTACGATGAGCGGACAGGATTGTTTTCCGCCAGTTCGGTAATGCAAGGTGGATACATCATCACTCAGTGGTTGCAAACCGAAGAGCAGGTAGTCGAGGTACTGCATCTCCGCGATGGGCCGAAGGCCACGCATGGCAAGTCCTACACCCTGACCGATGATGGTCAGCTCTCGTATACCCGTATCGAAAATGCGTTGCACACCATACTTTTCTTGCAAGCCCATGAACCCTTGGTTCACATCCCCGATATGACCAAGGTCTTCGCCGAAGGCGATCACACGCGGATCACGAGCAAACAGTTGATCGAAGTATTTATTGAGAATTTCAAAGCCATTCAGTACAGGTGCATCGGCCGGAATATCCGCCTTAACCTCAGGCACCTGCAGGGCTGACCTACCTTTTTCATTATAAAGATGCGTGTTGTACAGGTTGGCATTTTCGGTCTGCAATTCCTGAAAGTATTGACGCGTCCAGTAGGAAGCATCCGTTGTTCCGACCAAATCAAGACTGCGGTGCAACGCTTTCATGATATCGCGGCGTAGCGGTGTTCGATTCGCGCGCAAGTCTGAAACGATCGATTTTAGGTCGGTTGCTTGTTCAGGGCAGGCGTTGCTTAACGAGTCGAGTAGATCAGCTGCTTTCGCAAGCTGTTCTCGGATGGGTGTATTGAATTGTTCCCAGGCTTGCGTTCGCTCCTGTTTTACTTGTTCTGCTGCGTCTTGGTCGATCGTGTTCAATTCGGACTCTGAAGCGAGACCATTACTTAGTATCCACTCGCGCATTTTTCGAAGTCCGTCCCACTGCTCTTCCCACTGCAACCGTTCGGCCGACTTGTATCGCTCATGGCTGCCGGAGGTTGAATGCCCTTGTGGTTGTGTCAATTCCTCCACGTGAAACAGTACTGGAGTATGATATTGACGGGCCATGCGGATGCCTTCTTCGAATACTTCACAGCAGGCGGCATAGTCCCACCCTTTAACGGTATAGATGCGCAATCCAGTTTTATCGGCATCGGCCTGCATACCGGATAGTGCCTCAGAGATCGAACCTTTGGTGGTTTGATATTTTTTGGGAACAGAGATCCCATATCCATCATCCCATACGAATACAGCCAGTGGCACTTGCAGCACGCCGGCAGCATTGATGCTTTCCCAGAAATGACCTTCGCTGGTGGAGGCATCACCGATGGTGGCAAAACATACCTCGTTGCCTTTATTGGAGAGATCCTCCCTGGCATGCAGCGTGGGGATCTCGCGGAAGGATTTAGAAGCAAACGCCAATCCGAGTGCCCGGGCCATTTGGCCGGAAGTCGGAGAAGAATCCGCCGATACGTTCTTGAGTTTGGTGAGCGGCAACCAGTCTCCATTATCTTTTAGGAAG
>CANGZN010000095.1 GCA_947458625.1 Chitinophagaceae bacterium | reverse complement strand
GACTGTAAAAGTGACCAAAGAGGAGTCACTCGCCTGCATCAAACTCACGGTAGCCCCGGCTACTGGCTGAACGGATGCTGAATCCAGGATCCGGCCTCGAATAGAGCCGTCCACTTTCTGGGCGTTCAGGCTGAGCGTTAAGAAAAGCAGGGCAATTAAGCTATATAAATTTTTCATAATTGATGGTAAAGACCGCAAGTTAGACGCATTTTGATGCAGGAACTTGTTCCGGTAAGGTGATTTTAACATTTGAAAGCCGAACAGGTTGAAAGATGAAGGGTGAAAGATTAAAATTGGACCTGAGGATTAAGGTTTTAGGCCTTGAAGTCCCCATTCACCCTTCATCCTTCACCCTTCATCTCTCAACTGAACAGGTACTCCACATCCTCGCGGGACAGGGATTTAACAAATCCGGTCTCATCGGAAACGATATCACGGGCCAGTGCCCGTTTTTTCTCTTGTAATTGCAGGATCTTATCCTCGATCGTATCCTTACAAATCATGCGATAGGCAAAGATGTTTTTGGTCTGACCGATTCGGTGTGTCCGGTCGATGGCCTGCTGCTCTACGGCCGGGTTCCACCAAGGATCGACGATGTAGACATAGTCAGCCGCCGTTAAGTTTAATCCCACGCCACCCGCTTTCAGCGAGATCAGAAAAACTCGAACGGAATCATCGTCCTGAAAACGACGGATAGCCTTCTCTCGATCCGGCGCACTGGTGCTGCCGTCAAAGTATTCGTACGGAATATTCAATTCAGTCAAGCGGTCACGGATCAATCCCAGCATGCCCAGAAACTGAGAAAAGACCAAGGCCTTGTGCGTGCCGATGCCCTCCATCAACTCGCGAGCCAATTCCTCTAATTTGATGGAATGGTTTTCGAACTTATCCTTCTCATTCAGTATCGCCGGTGAGTCACAGATCTGACGAAGCTTCATCAATCCTTGCAAGATGGTCAACTGTGATTTCTGAATGCCCTGCGTCTCGATGGAACCGAGGATTTGATTTCGATAATCATTTCGATAAGCATCGTAAATGGAACGCTGTTCTTCTTCCATCTCACAATACAGGATCATTTCCTGTTTCTCCGGAAGATCTTTGGCGACTTGCTCTTTCGTGCGACGAAGAATGAACGGATACAACAGCTTTCGTAAGTGTTCTTTTCTATCAACCTCTCCTAATTTATCGATCGGAATAGCGAATTCCTGTTTGAAGAATTCCATCGTACCCAACATACCCGGATTCAAAAACTGCATCTGGGCATAGATATCGAATGTATTGTTCTGCAAGGGGGTTCCACTCATGCAGACGCGATGTTTGGCCTGCAGCAGTCCGGCGGCTCTTGTTACTTTGCTGGCCGGATTCTTGATGGCTTGAGACTCATCCAGCAATACATAATCCAACTGTAGCGCACTCAAAAGCTTGATGTCACTTCGCAATGTTCCATAGGTGGTGATGGTCACTTCCGGTTCAGCCAAGGCCTCCGCCGTACGGATCCGATTGGCACCATGGTGTATGCGATATGTCAGTGTAGGTGTGAACTTACGGATCTCGTTTTCCCAGTTATAGATCAACGTCGTGGGACAAACCACCAAGGCTTTCAGCTTTCCTTCGTGGCGACGAAAATGTTCCAGCATCGACAACGCCTGTACCGTCTTTCCCAATCCCATGTCATCCGCCAGGATACCACCCCAACCCACATCCTTCAAATAGTTCAGCCACTGAAACCCTGAAACCTGATAGGGCCGCAAAATCGGCATCAAGGTTTCTGAAGGCTCGACCGAGGCAATCTGATGTTGCTCTCGAATGCGTTCATATTTTTCCTCCAACTCGATCTCCTGCTGCGAATCATCACGCTGCGCATACAACTCATCCAACACCGTCATGTGATATTTCGACAAACGCAGCTGATCGTTCTTTCCTTCTCCTACACGGAATAACAAGGCATATTTTTTCAACCACTCTTCCGGTAAGATCCCCAGCGTGCCATCGCTCAATTGTACAAAGGACTGGTTGTTCGCTAGTGCTCGCTTCACCTCAGCAACCGTCACCCGCTGATCGCCATATAAAATATCTACTTTGGCATCGAACCAGTCGGTGTGACTACTAATGAAGACTCTTGTCTGCGGCTTGGCCGTATTGAAACGAAAACTTCGAAGCGATTCAAATCCGTATACCGGTGTTTTCAACTCCTTCATCGCATCGACGAACAAGAAAAACCAGTTGTTCTTCAAGATCTCGGTTCCTTTGAGCGCCAGTGTTTGTGTCGATTCCTCGTAAACAAATCCCGAATGCAGCGCCCGCATCCGATCAATGAAAATTTCTTCTTTATCCCGACGACGCTGGATCACCAACACTTTTTCACCCTGCGGTACGATCAACTCATCTCGGTCATTCGGCGTAACCTCATACCCCAGATAAGAAAAGCGTGGTTGAAAAATGAGGTGGTCGTTGCGCTCCGCCAGATATAAACTCAGTACCGGCGACTCATCTTTCACCGCCTGCATGATACCCTTATCGAATTGGATCGCATATTGACGAGCCAACGGCACCAACTCATTCTTTAAATAATCCGGCCAGGCGGCAACAGTCACCGTTTGCTTCCCATTCGAACGAAACCGCTCCACCATCCGGATCCGATCCTTATCGGGCCAAAGCCACGCCTGATGATTGTATACAAAAAACAAGGGGGTGTCATACTCTTGCTCACTGATCGACAATTCCGTTGCACCTGCTTTCATGCGGGCAGACACCTGATACTGACCATTCTTCTTGACCGAGAGCAACAACTGAGCCGACTGCGTTTCCAATTGCAAGGGCTGCAAATGAGCAGTCGTGAATGATTTACCCGGAGGCAAACAATACGCCCAACCGGCATCCAACTCCGAGAATAGTTTTTTCAGCTTCGGCAACAGATACTCAGTAATCAGATCCCGGGTATCCTCCGGTAAGTCTTCATCTTCCTGCTGCACAATATTTTCCCAGATACCCGAAAAAGGTGAATTGCGACTGACATACTTATTGATTTCGGCGGCTTGCATCTTACGCAGCAGACCGATAAGCTCCTGATCGCGCTCTGAGATATCAACGCCCGAAACATGTCGGGTGATATCTAATTTTTCCACTTTACCGGCAAATCCATCACTCGAATCATTGGGCTCACCCAATACAACCTCAACAGTAAAATAGGGATAGGTCTTTTTATTAAATGCGAATACCACACCGATGCGACGAGCGTGAAGCAATGCGGGCTTACTCGTTTCTGCCTCGATCACCGGCGAAGGCATCATCGGTTTAGGTTGAAGCACACTCGTTCGCGGAACTGCTGCCACCGGGGCCACCCGCTTGATCGAAGGATCCAATACCCGAAGGAATGGCTTGCCCTCTTTGTAGGTGAATTCAAACTTGTCCGTGAGGTCATCTTTCAATGAATAGCCATAAGCCTCCAGTAGTTTGTTTTTCTCTTTATCCCAGTTACGAATACTATCGAAATAGTTCGTGCCATGCGTGTGCAGCAATTGCAGGAATACGATCACTTTCGGTAGACACAAAGCATGCTTCTCATCTACATAATCACAGCTCGTATCGAAATAACGCTCCTCATTCTTACGGATCATGACCAGATAAGACTGCCCATCGATCGCCACACGAGCCTTGATCATTTCATTTTCCGCAAATTCGATCTGCGCTTTCTGTGTACGCAGAAAATTCTCTGCCGCAGAGAAAACTTCCTGTCCGCACAGCATCCGCAAAGTCTTCAGTTCGATCTGCTTCATCTTGGCCACCGTGTGTCGCTGGTCGAAAGAAGCATGTCCCGTGCGCAGTTGACCGCGGTCGAGCAACTCTTGCAATTGCAACAACGCCGCTACCTCGTGTCGACATATGTCTCCGATGTTATAGGGACAGGTACAACGGAGGGAAGTGGTTGAGGGGTCTTTGAACTGCTGAATGTGGACCTTATACGACGTAGCGTAATTGTCATCCTTCACCCGAAAAACGGCCGTACCGAAAAGATCATCATAATCGGCTAGTTCAGCATACCCGATGGCATGGATCTTTTTACCCCGACGAATGGTTTCGTCAGTGCCTAATGTATAGATCTGTTTGAGGAGGTGTGGTAAAGCCAAGGGGTGAAACGATTTGTCGTCACCCCGATTCAAAAAGGGCAACCGACAAAGGTATGCGAAAGATTGTCAGATTACGAAGGAAGTTGGCAATAAGTTATGTACATCATCACTCCGCAACCAACTTTCCATCCCGATATACCGACAATACCGGCGCTGCATCGATGGTCAGACAGAACTCAATGTCCTTGATCAGCCCGAACCGATTCACCAAACGATGATAATGCGTCAACTGCGGAGCAAATCCGATCAGATCAGCTTTCTGCTGTCGATACATATCAACCGCCATGAGAGATGAATCACAATGGATCGTGAAATGATCCCCGATCCGATCGATGACCGCACCGGCAAACATGGTATCCTCCAGGTTGAAGCGATCCTTCCAACCCGCACAACCCAGAATTACCGATTTCCCGGAATCCAATAAAAACTGGCAGACCTTGGAAAGATTCGGGAAAGAACCGCTGATGATCGTATCCGCATTGCGATCCAGCGCCATTTGCAACAAACGGGTACCATTGGTAGTGGTCAGTACCAATATGCGATTCCCAATGAAATCACGAGAGTACTCAAGCGGTGAATTGCCATGCTGCAGCCCCTCAGCGATCATACCATCCCGCTCACCGGCTGCAATGCCGTCGATGCTCTTCGCGATCTCGATCGCCTTAGGTACAGAATCAACCGGTACCACCGAACGAGCGCCATTATGAAGAGCTGAGGCGATCGTAGAGGTTGCTCGAAATACATCGATGATCACCACCACACTGTTGGCTAAATCATATAAATGTAACAGGGCAGGGGATAAACAGGTATGTAGGGAGGGTTTTGACTGACTCATTTCATTAAATAGGTTTTCCATCGGCCACCTTCTGCGGCTTTCCGAATGGCATCAATATGCATATTCAACAAACGCTCAAGATATCTGCCAAGAAATAATCGATCGGCGATCTGCCCCAGCCTGCCCTGCTTCCACTCGTAATGCACCAGATCGATCAGAATCGTTCCGTTTTCGCAAGGTTTCACATATCGTTCTTGACGAAAGGAGAGAAAAGGTCCCATTACCTGCTCCAGGATCAAGCGATCAGAGGGTATCATTTCAACCACCCGCAGGCGAAATAGTCGATCCCGAAAAAAATGACGGGCCCGCCAGGTGATCGTTTCTCCCGCATTCAATAAGCCAAACCGGGTTCCGGCAACGGCTTCTTGATTATAATCAGATAAGGCATCCCGCTGCAAGCCTACATGACGGGTCAGGTCGAAAACAACCTCAGCCGACTGCTCCATGAACGTAGTGAAATGAAGGGTTTGCATGCTTCGGCAAATGTAAGAAACCGAAGCACCGGTTTTACTGAAAAGGAATCTTTGCTACACGCGCCTGCAACTGCTTGTCCCGAACCTGGATCAACAAAGGCGTATCGATCGAAGCAAATTCCGATTTCACATACCCCATCCCGATGGCCTTGCCCAAGGAAGGCGATTGTGTACCGGAGGTGACATGTCCGATCGGATGACCATTTACATCACAGATCACATAGCCGTTACGGGGAATTCCTTTATCGATCATTTCGATGCCGACCAGTTTCCGAGCTACACCCCGCTGCTTCTGCGACTCCAGAAAATCATGGGCCATGAACGCCTCCTTATTCAACTTCGTGATCCAACCCAATCCCGCTTCCAGCGGTGAGGTGGTATCATCGATATCGTTTCCGTACAAACAGAATCCCATTTCCATACGAAGGGTGTCACGGGCACCCAAACCGATCGGTTTGAGTCCAAGCGGACCGCCCACTTCGAAAATCGCATTCCAGATCTTGTCAGCTGCACCCTCCTGATCATCAAAATAGATCTCTACCCCGCCGGCTCCGGTATAACCCGTCGCGCTGACCAACACATTCTCCACCCCGGCAAAACGCCCCTTCACAAACGTGTAATATTTCAGGTTGAGAATATCCATCTCCGTCAATGACTGTAAGATCTTGGTTGCATTGGGTCCTTGTATCGCTAACAAACCGGTCTTGTCCGAGATGTTGTGCATCTCCACCTTATCCCGATTGTGCGACTGTATCCAATTCCAGTCCTTTTCAATGTTAGAGGCATTCACCACCAACATATACACGCTGTTCTCTTCAATACAATACACCAACAGATCATCCACGATGCCACCCATGTCATTGGGTAAGCAACTGTACTGTGCCATTCCTTTTTTCAGCTTGGAGGCATCGTTGCTGGTCACAAACTGGATCAGATCGAGTGCCTTAGGGCCTTTCAGAATGAATTCGCCCATATGACTCACATCGAATACACCGGCATTGCGACGAACAGCCTGGTGCTCATCGTTGATGCCCGTGTAGGAAATAGGCATATTGTAACCGGCAAAAGGCGCCATCTTGGCGCCCAATGCGATGTGCTTGTCGGTAAAGGGAGTATTCTTGATGCTCATATGGCTTTTGTTGACCGCAAAGGTAACGGAAAGCCAACTTGACTAAAGCACCCGATT
>CANGZN010000094.1 GCA_947458625.1 Chitinophagaceae bacterium | reverse complement strand
CTGATCGAACCGATCTTACAAGCCCTTCAACAACAAGGATACACCCATCCTACCCCCATTCAGGAAAAAGCCATTCCGGCCATCCTGCAACAACGCGACCTCCTTGGTTGCGCCCAAACCGGCACCGGTAAAACCGCTGCCTTCGTATTACCCGTCCTGCAGCTCATGCAGGTCGAAACACCTTCGGCTGCCAAACGCCGACCGATCCGCACACTGATCTTAACCCCCACCCGAGAGTTGGCACTACAGATCGGCGAGAACATCGCCGCCTATGGCGCGAACCTGCCCCTTAACCATCTGGTGATATTCGGTGGCGTCGGACAAAATCCGCAAGTAGAGGCACTCAGACGCGGCGTCGACATTCTAGTGGCCACACCTGGTCGTTTGCTCGACCTAATGCAACAAGGATTTGTGCAGCTGAACGAGATCCGTTATTTCATTTTAGATGAAGCAGACCGCATGCTCGACATGGGCTTCATTCATGATGTACGCAAGGTGATCGCCAAGCTGCCCGCCAAACGGCAAACGCTTTTCTTCTCGGCTACCATGCCGCCGGAGATCCAGAGCTTATCGGCTGATCTGCTCACCGACCCGGTGAAAGTGGAGGTAACACCTGTTTCCTCTACCGCCGAGATGATCCAGCAACACGTGTATCACACGAATCGGAACCATAAAAAAGATCTGCTGATACATTTGCTAGAGGATGCCGAAATAAAATCCGTTCTGGTCTTTACCCAAATGAAGCATGCTGCGAATCGACTTTGTGAGCAATTGAGCAAGTCGGGTATCCGTGCGGAAGCGATCCACGGAAATAAATCACAGTCAGCCCGTGTGCAGGCCTTGGAAAATTTCAAGAATCGTCGTACCCGCGTATTGGTAGCAACTGACATCGCAGCGCGCGGTATTGATATCGACGAATTGAGTCATGTGGTGAACTACGATCTGCCGAATATTCCGGAGACCTACGTACACCGTATCGGACGAACCGGTCGTGCCGGTGCGAGCGGAGTAGCCATATCTCTTTGTGAACCAGCTGAAAAACCGTTTTTGCGTGACATCGAAAAGCTGATTCAAAAGCATGTGCCTGTGATCAGCGAGCACCCGTATCCGGTGGATCCGAACGCCCCCGTAGAAGTAGCCGCTGCGTTGCAGCGCGTGCCGCATGGAGGCAGACAACAGCGTCCGGCTCGGAATCAACAACAACGTACTAACACTAACAATGGTACGAGGACAGAAACTCGCGGTCCGAGACCGAACGATAGACCACAACAACGATCGAATGCGCCCCGGAATCAGGGTCAACATACGGAAGGTCGAAATCAGCAGGCAGAGAGCCGTGATTCAAATTCTGTAATGGCTGGACAGCGGCCTAGCGGATCTCGCAATGATTTCCAAAACCGTCCGGCAAAACCGAATGGACCTCGTCCAACTACGCCAAGCCGCAAGCAAAACCGAGTGATGGATATGCCCAAGCCCAATCCTGTAAGGCAACAGGCACCATCCGATTCATCTCGTACCGGCAATCCGAACGCCCCCTGGAATCAGAAGAATTACGACGATCAGGTAGATCGTTGGTAGTATTGAGTCAATAGATCACGCCTTGTACAGAGAAACTGGCCCACTTATGTGGGTCTTTCCACTTTGCTCGCGTGTCCAATTCTGCCAAACGCAGCGGCTCCGCGGGTGAAAATTCGTGAGGTTGTCGCAGGTGATAGATAAATCGACTCATCAGATAGGCGGTCGCTTCATCGTCTACGCTCCAGAGGCTCATGATCACTTGATTGGCACCGGCGATAAGAAACGAACGCGAGAGTCCGGCGGTGATACCCGATTCCATGGATCTTCCGAGTCCGGTTTGACAGGCCGAAAGAATGACCATATCCGGGAAGTTCTGTACTCCTCGCCCTGTGCTGTCTCTGAGTTGTACAATATTCCGAGAAGTGAGGTAAGGATCTTGGCCGCTCAACACCAGAAAATTATTATCCAGCGGATTTTCCTGCGCCGACATGCCATGCGTAGCAAAATATGCCAGATCGCAGCCGCGGATATATCGGATCACGCTATCCTTGACCGCTTCGGCACCCTTTAATATTTTATACTTCTTGGCGAACGGGAGGCTGGCAGCCACTTCCTTTTCTGCACCGGGCAGATCAGGATAAACATATTGGCCGTCACTAGGGTATTTGGGATTGGCAATGAATAGCGGATTTTCCAGGGTGTAGGAAATTTCAACTGGCATCCTGTACAGTGAACCGTTTCCGATCTTTTGAATGATCCGTTTACGGACGGCCACCAGGTCCATCAAACTGGGGGCAATCGTGATGCTGCATTTATCGATCAACATGCTACCGTCCGAATAGGGTTGCAACAACTGGAAAGGGAATGCCCCAATACTAAAGGCCGGAACGACAATCAAATGCTGAAAGCGTTCGTCAAATGCCCGTGGCATTAGAATGACAGCTGCATTCTCCAATGCTTTTTGTAAGCTTAAAACAGGTTTTGGTGGAGGATCAGGTTTCAAGCCACGCAATCGAGGTGCTCGGTTTACGGCTAGGTCATACAATCGCATGGAGGCATACACATCGGCGTTCAACTTCTCGATAGCTGATTGGGTAATGGGGATGTGCACGCTTTCGATCACCCGACCCGGCGTGATGAAATACCGATGAAGCGTATCTTGACTGAAGAAATAGAAAAGAACTGCCATTCGGGATGCGGTCTGAGAGGGGTACTGCTCTTTTAGTAATCGGGCAAAATCTTCGATGGAGACCATCGATCCTCTCGCATTTGAAATGAATCGCTCTATCTCGGGCTGAGACAAACTACGGACCGACATGCTCATAGCCAACTGCTTTTCATAGATCTTGAGAAATTCAATTTCCCGATCTTGTTTCACCTGACAATCGGATGAAAGTGGAATAAGCAACAAAGACAATACTATGACTCTAAATAAAGACATGGAAGCAAATGAATGATGAAACTACCATATTTCGAGTTAACTCTCAAAAGGATGAATCAATCATACACCCCCCGTGTATTTAATGTCATCCGGCCGGGACTGCTGCCCAGCGGGATCTTGGTCATTTTGAACCAACTCGGTATATTTGCAACCCACGGGGAATTAGCTCAGTTGGCTAGAGCGCTTGCATGGCATGCAAGAGGTCACCGGTTCGACTCCGGTATTCTCCACAAAAACTCGCCCTACGGCGGGTTTTTACATTTATGGAACGCAATAAAAAGTGGCGGCGGTTAGATACTCCGCCGTTTTTGGATTCAATAAAAGCCTTGATCAGATCGGCTAGCGAAGAAATCGATTCAGCAACTTACTAGAACATTGATTATTTTAGAAATCTCTACTTGAAATAGTATTCAATAAAGCCGCTATGAATATAAAAATTGAGGAATTGATAGCCCAACTTGCCTGGTCAACAGCATACAAAGATGGAAAGGCAGATGCTGATACAAATGCTTCTGAGTCTGAAAAGAATGTTGTTAGGGCGTTTAGAAAATGTTTTTCGATTTCATCAGAGCGATTTAATGAACTGCTTGTTGTTGAAGATGATGAGCTAATTGCCGAACTGACAAAGCAGGATCCGCTAAGTAAATTGATAGCAATTTACACTTGTATGGCTGTTGCACACGTTGAAACGGAAGAAGATGGCTCATCAGCCACTATGAGTGATAAAGAGTGGAGCTTTATTTATAAAATAATTCAAGCAACTGGTATTTCCAGTTCTGCTAGAGAAGCTGCAAGGAAGTGTGCCAAAAATCTTGTGGGGCAGCTCACCGATATCGAACTGCTTGATAAAGATGAGCTCATGCTTGAGCTCATAAAAATGGAAATCGAAGAAGGGTTTTTTGCTGAAAAACACATCATTCCTTTACTAACACAATACTTCGATGCAGTTGAAGCGGAGAATGAGTTAATACAATGGGAAGAGAATTATCTGGCCTTAAAAAGAAATAAACGAGCATTAACCAAAATCTTCGGCGATTTTTCGATAAAAAAATGGGATGCCATTTATGATGATCTAAAATTCAATCTAAAAGAGCTGAAAAAGAGTTCTACATCAGCGAGTACAGCGGAGAAGAAAAGTGTAGCCGATAAAGAAATACTGAAGCAGGAAAAGGCTAACAATAAGATTGCGGAGAAAGTAAAACTTGACAAGACACATGAAATTTCTTCGTCCAAAGGGATTATGTATTGTAGGTTTTGTGGGAAGCTGAAAGATGAACTTAGTAACTGGGACTGTAGAAGGGAACAAGGCCACAAATATTCGGTGAAAAGGGTTGAGTTATTCAGTTACGATACAAAAAAACAATTAGAGTATAAACCAGTTTGCTCAAAGTGTGGAAAAGTTGGAATGTGTTCGTTAAATGATTGGTGTCGATAATAATATTTCATCATGACAACATCTGTTACATGTGACTTGTGCAGTTCCACCGGCTTGCGTTTTCATGCCACCCACATAACCCCAATAGACTATATAGAAGGCTCATCACAGGCCAAAATATGGATCGTTGGGCTGAACCCAAAAGGCGAAGTTGGCACCTTAGAAACAAGAACAAAACAAGAATTAGAGGCTTTTAATCCAGACCGATCCTCCTATTTTAGAGATTTTAAAAAAGTATCAGAACGGCTGTATAAGAATTGGCTTTCTGAAAAAAGTACCGTCGCACATACAGATCTGGTAAAATGCTATTCCCCCACGTTTCCACCCAACGATGATAATAAGAGCAAACAGCTTGTCATTGGTAATTGCAAACGCTATCTATTCAATCAAATTCTATTGCACAAGCCTAAAGTTTTAATTTGTAACGGCACCGATGTTTGCAACATGATGATGTCCTTTTTCCCTCCAAATTCGCAGGAACCACACACCCTGCTAACCTCCTATAAGGCAAGTTTCCAGAGCCACGAATTCACCTTGGTGCTTTCTGGGTTTATCGGACGAATTGACGACAGAAATAAAAGACGTCTCGGAAAAGAGATTGAGGCCATATTGCAAGAAGAAAACATTCAACTCTAATTTATTCATAGTCGTAGTTATGAACATCCTATTTTCTATTTTGGCAGTCATTGGCGGAATTATTGCATTTGTAGTAGCCTGGCTCGTTTCAGAATTCTTTATTCCGCCAAGAGACCACTGGTCTAAAAGTGGATTTGCCATATTACTCATCAAATTAGGTATGGCCTTCGCCGCTGCAGTATATACTTTTACCATCATTGCAGTGATGCTGGGTCATTGATGTGAATTCCATTACAATCGATATC
The DNA here is from genome assembly GCA_947458625.1 of Chitinophagaceae bacterium. Lineage (GTDB taxonomy): Bacteria > Bacteroidota > Bacteroidia > Chitinophagales > Chitinophagaceae > JJ008. The sequence continues at coordinate 1,480 of CANGZN010000094.1, read as the reverse complement.
CACCAATAAAAAAACCCACCAATCGGTGGGTTTTTTTATTCAGCGGAAAAATCACTCTCCCCAAATATTCTCCTTGCCATCCAACCACTGTTTCACGTTCTCGGTAGTGACAGATTTTGGGCGCTCGAGCGGGAAGCCCAGGGCGCGATCCCAACAAAGGCTCGCCAATACACCCATCGCACGGCTCACGGCAAACAACACCGTATAGAATTCATATTCGACCATGCCGTAGTGCACCAACAACGCACCGCTATGTGCATCCACATTCGGCCAAGGGTTTTTGATCTTTCCGAGCGACTGCAGGATTGGCGGAACGGTTTCGTAAATGTTCCAAACCGTATTCACCAGCTTGTCATCCGGCATGTGCTTCTTCCCGAATTCCATCTGCGCCGTGAAACGCGGATCGGTCTTACGCAATACAGCGTGACCATAACCAGGTACCACTTTTCCTTCACTCAAGGTCTTTTTTACATATTCTTCGATCTGTGCTTTCGAGGGCAGATCGGTCTTCAGCGACTCCTGCATCTCAAAGATCCACTTGATCACTTCCTGATTGGCCAGTCCGTGCAACGGTCCCGCCAAACCATTCATACCCGCAGCGTAGCTCAAGTACGGATCGCTCAAGGCAGACCCCACCAGATGCGTGGTATGCGCCGAAACGTTTCCGCCTTCGTGGTCGGCATGGATCGTCATGTACAAACGCATCAGCTCTTTAAAGCTCTCGTCGTTGTAGCCCAACATATGGGCAAAGTTGCCGGCCCAATCGAGCATACCATTGGGCTGGATATGTTCGCTGTTCTTGTATTTACGGCGATAGATATAGGCGGCGATGCGAGGCAAGCGCGACAATAAAATGATACTGTCATCAAAAATGGGCAGCCAGTATTCTTTCTTATTGATGCCTTCTGCATATTTCTGTTGGAAATAACTTTCAGTCTGCAAGGCCATCACGCCCACTACGAACATGGTCATCGGGTGAGCGGTGATCGGAAGCGCATCGATGGCTTCAAATACGTGCGTGGGCACATGACTGCGACGTTGCAATACATCGGTCACATGATTGGCTTCCTCTTCAGTAGGCAACTCGCCGATCAACATTAAATAAAACAAACCCTCAGGCAGTGGTTCTTGTCCGCCAGGAGCTTTCGGTAGTTTCTCCCGCAACTCGGGAATCGAATAACCGCGAAAACGAATTCCCTCCTGCGCATCCAACAAGGATGTTTCGGTGACCAACCCGGTGATGCCGCGCATACCCTGATAGATCTGCGATAACGTCACCTCTCCGATCACTTTGTTACCATGCTCTTTCAGCAATTCTTTGATCTCCAGTCCGACTGCGTCGGATTTCACCTTGAAACGATCCTTCATGATTCCCATGGGACGAAATTTTTAAATGAATGACAAGCGTATCCGTTTTCGGATCTGCAAAATTACTGAAGCCCGATCCCGGAAAAAAATATCGGTTATCGAGAAAAGGAAT
>CANGZN010000093.1 GCA_947458625.1 Chitinophagaceae bacterium | reverse complement strand
CGTTTCACCCTTCATCCTTCATCTTTCATCTATATTTGCGTCATGCGCGAATTATCGGTCGTCATAACGGTCATGAACGAGGAGGCGAACATCGCTCCCCTGCTGGCGGCGATACGGGCTTCTTTAGGTGGACTGGACTACGAAGTGATCTTTGTAGATGACGGCTCTACAGACCGCACCATCGCGGAAATCAAAACACACGCCGACAGTCGGATCCACTTGGTCGAATTGCGTAAAAACTATGGTCAGAGTACGGCCATGACAGCCGGCATCGACCACTCGACCGGACGATATATCGCCCTGCTGGATGGTGATCTGCAAAACGACCCTTCCGATATCCCCTCCATGCTGGAATTATTGAAAGCAGCCGATTGGGATGTCGTAGCCGGCAATCGTCGTAACCGAAAAGATGGCATGTTTCTTCGCAAGATCCCCAGCAACATCGCCAATGCCCTGATCCGTCGCATGACCGGCGTTTATATCCGCGACTATGGTTGCACCTTGAAAGTTTTCAAGCGAGAGATCGCCGAAGAGCTGGGACTTTATGGCGAGCTACATCGCTTCATTCCGGTCCTTGCCAAACTACAAGGTGCCCGTATCACACAAGTGGATGTAAAGCATCACGCTCGATTGCATGGCACCAGTAAGTATGGAATCAACCGGACATTCAAAGTGATGAGCGACCTTATCCTGATGGTCTTCCTTCGCAAGTACATGCAAAAACCGATGCACCTGTTCGGTACCGTGGGTTTTATCGGACTGGGACTGGGCGCACTGATCAATCTTTACTTATTGGGATTGAAAATAGCCGGACAGGATATCGGTGGAAAGCCGCTGCTGATACTGGGACTGATGCTGCTGCTTGGCGGGATTCAGTTGATCACCATCGGGATCGTGGCTGAGATCGGTATGCGCACCTATTATGAATCACAGAATAAGAAAACGTATACCGTTCGTCGACTTTTCAACGGGGAGGGAACGAAAGTCTGATTCAGTTTTTGCTGAGGTACCAATCAACGAAGGCTCTCAGCCCATTTTCCAAGGACGTTTTAGGATCGTATCCAAGTAATAGCTTGGCCTTGCTGATATCGGCATAGGTTTTGGGCACATCACCTGGCTGCTCCGGTCCGTATTGCAATACAGCTTTCTTACCCACCGCTTTTTCAATGGCCTGGATCAGATCGATGAGCGGGATCGAATAATGATTACCCAAGTTGATGATCTCGTAATGGCTGTCATTGTATTCAAGCGCAGCAAGTATACCGCTTACAATATCGGAGACGAAGGTGTAATCGCGACTGGTGGATCCATCGCCATAAACTGTCAGCGGATCACCATTCAAGATCGCCTTGGTGAATTTATGGATGGCCAGATCGGGTCGTTGTCCGGGTCCATATACAGTGAAGAATCGCAGCGCAATGAAACGTATGTTGTGCTGCTCGCTGAAAAGACGTCCTAATTTTTCTCCTTCCAACTTGGTGCCGGCATAAGGACTGATCGGAATGAGTTCCTCATCCTCTTTCCACGGAAAATGATCGTTGATGCCATAAACGCTGCTGCTCGAGGCGAAGATGAATTGATTAATGCTCTTGCTGACGGCAAACTCCAGCAGATTTTGTGTGCCAACTACATTGGATTGTTGGTAAGCAGCGGGATTTTCAATGCTGGGACGAACGCCGGCTTTGGCCGCGAGATGCAAGATGGCGTCGATGGGTTCTGGAATAAGAGATTGGAGTTCTGCGCCGGACGTTCGACCAAGGTCGGCTCGCAACAGACGAAAGCCGGGTTGACTCAAGTATGGTTGGATGTTCCGTTCTTTGATTGTTAGGTCGTAAAAAGGATCGAAATTATCGATACAGGTGATCTGCACACCGGGGTAGCGCTGGTAAAGCGCCTCAATCAAATGATGGCCGATGAATCCGGCGCCGCCGGTAACGAGGAGGTGCATGCGGAAGCAAAAATACACAAACGAAAAAGGATTGCCTTCGCATTGCGAAGGCATCACAGGGGGGCTCCAGCAAGAGCAAGCCTTGCGGCCTTTGGCCGCGCAGGGCTTTTATTCTCGTCTTATGCAAGCAAGCTTGCAACGACTCAAATAAAAAAAGCCCTGGCTAATGCCAAGGCTTGCTCTTTCTGTCGGGAAGACAGGATTCGAACCTGCGACCCCCTGGTCCCAAACCAGGTGCGCTACCGGCCTGCGCTACTTCCCGAGCGGTGGCAAATGTACGAATTGTAGTCAAAAAAGAGGGGGCGAACACGATCTTTCTGGCTATATTCAAAGATGAAAATGGCCCTGTCAACGAAAATCACCCTGGTTTTTTGGGTCTTTGGGATCCTTGCCTGCCGCAACAAGATCCCCTTGCCGGAATCCGACCTGGCGTCCAAAACGATACAGGCTCTCCTTATCGAAAACGGGGATATGCCCGGTGGCAACCGGATCGACATCCATCGATTGGATATAAAACAAATTGAATCGGGAAACCGGCCTCAAACTGCGCGAATCTATTTTCAGATAGACTTCACCCGCTATCCAACATCCGGCTTAGCTCCAGAATATCAAACGGGAGAACCCATGCGGCAAAAAGAGGACCATCAAGCCATGCTGGCACTCGAAAATGAAAAATGGGTCGTGAAGGAAGTGTCACTTCAGTGAGTTGACATCCCTTTTTTTAGCAAAACGATCTGTCCCAGGTGATAATATAAATGCTCCACGATGCCGGTCAGGTTTCGGTAGTAATCACCGTATTTCTCATCCACGAACGTCCCCGAGAGCTGTTCCTCCGATAAACTTTCAACGCACTGAATAAAATCTTCTGCGGTCTGCCAGGTTCGGTCCAACAACGACCGCCACTCCATTTCCGTTGAAATGGCTGGCATCTCAAAACTAAACTTGTCCTTTATCTCCAAAGGTCCACCCCTCAACACCTCCCCCACCCCCTGAAAATAATACCCGATGTGAAACACCAACTCCGCAATGCTATGTGAATGCGGTTGTGATCGGATGGCTTGCTCAACCGGTAGATCATTCAATTCCTGTTGCAGCGACACACCACACCAATTGCTGCCGAAAAAGGCCGATTTGATCTGCAACGCGATATATTCACCGAGTTTCATACTCTTTATTGAGTCAAAATTACTTGATGCCCCATTGACAAAAGAAAGACCGATGAAAAACAAAATCCGATCTGACACTCAAATATGGATTTATGTTCTTCATCGGCCTGTACGATCTTGAAAACGCTCCGATCACCGCTTTGGCATGCGTAACACATCGCTACTCTTGAAGTAAAGCAAACGGTTCAGTTGCTTATTGATCGGATCATCCAGCACCACGGAAAGCTCGACAAAAAATGGATCGCCCCCGAGATCCGGAATATACTTGGCCGGCAGGAACATCTCAAAATTCTGCTTCCCTGCCTGGTTCACGTTATAGGTGGTATTGGGTACCAGGTTCAACTTGTAATAAGTTGCCACAGTGCCCCCCCAGTTGTAATAACTGCCGGAGGTACGCACATAATAGCCATCATCATACACCAAACGCCCTACCACCCATACTTCACCCAGTCGTGCATTTGTTTTAAGGTCCATCTGCGGCGTGATCACCAATCCGTTCCTGGAAGCATCGTATTGAACCTTCATGCCTTTGTAATTGTCCACTTGAACCTTTGGAACCACTCGTTTCAGTTCGGCTGCATTCCGGGGGTACAGGGCAGCGATGAGTTTTTTATCTCCATCGGACAAAGAATGGTTGTATCCTACCGTAAAACCGTTCGTGGTTTGCCAAGCTTCGATCGGATAGTGCATGATCGAGCGGGGATCGTAGGTAGTTCCGTTGGTGTAAAACTGATCGACCATATTAAAAACGTTATGGTCTACCATATCACGATCCCACCCTTGCGTACGCTCATAATAATCATAAACAGAATCCGCCTTATTCCATTTAATCGCCCTGGTAAAGCTCTGTTCGTGCTTCAAACCCAGCGCATGACCGAACTCATGCACCACGGTCGCGTATAACTCCTTCTCATCCCAATGATTGGGATAACGAGCCATGTACGTACGGTACAGTGATTCATAGTAAGGCGGACGAATGCCATCGCGAACAAACAAAGACTTGTAATAGGCAAAATCAGCCAGGTATAACGTATCCAAATGAAGCGTATGCTCATCGGCTGCAAAGGCATTACTTAAAATACCGACTGCTGAGTTGTGGCCCAGTTCGGCACCAAGCTTTACTCGGATATTCGTATTGGGGGCATTGTCGGGCAGAAACTGAAACTTAATGCTTGCATATTTCTCCCACTCTTTAGCCAGGGCGATCACCTTGTTTCTGAGAACAGGACCGCCGCCCGGCATAAACTTCACCCGGATGGTTTGGCCGGGCTCCCAGGTTAGATAATTGTCCGCCACACCGCGGGATTTGGTGGTATCTACTGCCTGAAATAAGGTATTCGACACAGGGGCCGAACATCCTGGCCGCTGCAGGGCTCTTTCCTGAGCACGGGTAATAAAGACAGAGACAATGCAGACCAGCAATAGGAAATTACGCTTCATGATAAGGGGTTTGGATGATAAATCTAAGCATATTTGAGATGCAGACCAACCTGACATTCTGTAAGACAAAATGTTAATATGGTCTATAATCTTGATCGCAGAGGCGGATCTGATGACAAACTGACAAGGGGGCCCGGATTGGTACACAGATTGACCGGTAATACCCAAAATCAATCTAGTCATATGGCTACTGAAAAAGGCAGCATCTCCATCAATACGGAGAACATATTCCCGATCATCAAGAAATTCCTGTATTCCGACCACGAGATCTTCCTTCGGGAGTTGGTCAGCAACGCTGTGGACGCCACCCAGAAACTCAAACGACTGAGTAGCCTGGGGCATGTGAACCAGGAACTGGGCGATCTACGGATCAGCGTCAAACTCGACGAAAAGGCAAAAACACTCACGATCTCGGATGCCGGTATCGGTATGACTGCCGACGAGATCAAAAAATACATCAACCAGGTAGCCTTTTCCGGTGCCACCGAATTCATGGAAAAGTTCAAGGAAGCCCAAGACGCCAATGAGATCATCGGTCGCTTCGGACTGGGTTTCTACTCCGCGTTCATGGTCGCCGAGAAAGTAGAGATCCAAACCCTCTCCTATCAGGAAGGATCTGAACCCGCCTTCTGGACCTGCGACGGATCCACCCAATTCGAGATCGGAACGGGTAACCGCAAATCCCGCGGTACCGACATCATCCTGCACATCAATGAAGAATCAAAAGAGTTTCTCGAGAACTACCGTATCCAGGAGATCCTGAATAAATACTGCAAGTTCCTGCCCGTGCCGATTCAATTCGGCACCAAGACCGAATCCGTGCAGGACGGTGAGGACAAAGAAGGAAAACCCAACTACAAATCCGTAGAGGTCGATAACATTGTCAACACCACCAACCCGATCTGGACCCGTACTCCCAGCGAATTGAAAGATGAGGACTATCTAAGTTTCTACCGAGAGCTATACCCGATGTCGGATGATCCGCTGTTCTGGATCCACCTGAACGTCGACTACCCCTTCAATCTCACAGGCGTTCTCTATTTCCCGAAAGTCAAGAATGATCTGGAATTGCAACGCAACAAGATCAAACTCTTCAGCCGTCAGGTATTCATCACCGATGAGGTGAAAGACATCGTGCCGGAATTCCTACTCCTGCTACACGGCGTGATCGACTCCCCCGATATTCCGCTGAACGTGAGCCGTTCGTTCTTGCAGGCCGACAGCAACGTCAAAAAGATCAATGGTTACATCAGTCGTAAGGTAGCGGAGAAATTACAGGAGCTATTCAATAAAGACCGTGCCGGTTTCCAAGAAAAATGGAGAGACCTGGGACTATTCGTTAAATACGGATCGATCTCCGATGAGAAGTTCTTTGAAAAAGCAAAGTCCTTCGCACTGCTGACCAATACGTCAGGCGAAACTTATACCCTGGATGAATACCAAGCCAAGGTGAAAGATTTCCAGACGGATAAGAACGGTCAACTCGTTTGGCTTTATACCCAGGATGCCGAAGGTCAACATAGTTTCATCGAAGCCGCTAAGCAAAAAGGTTACGATGTGTTGGTGATGGATTCTCCGATCGACCTGCACTTCATTCAGCACCTGGAATCGAAACTGGAAAAGACTTCGATGAAGCGGGTGGATGCGGATATTCTTGACAAGCTGATCGAGAAATCGGATATCCCCGCACACGCATTGAGTGAAACCGAGGTGGCCGACCTGAAAAAGATCTTTGAAACCGCCATCAACAATCCGTCTATGCACGTGGAACTGGAAAGCTTACCGGCCGAACAATTGCCGGTGATCATCACCCGCGAAGAATGGATGCGTCGTATGAAAGAAATGAGCAAGATGGGCGGCGGCATGAGTTTCTACGGCAATATGCCCGAAACATTTAAGGTATCTATAAATGGAAATCACCCCCTTTTAAAAAAGATATTATTGGCGGATGCCGAGCAACAAACAGTACTTGCCAAACAGGCTTATGACCTGGCGCTATTGGGTCAAGGCCTGTTGAAGGGGGCCGATCTGACGGCTTTCGTAAGTCGGAGCGTAAACACCTTGTAAACCTCTTGACAATTCGGACGATAATTGTATTTTTGTCGCCCGTTTCGGAGAGGTGCCTGAGTGGCCGAAAGGGCCGGTTTGCTAAACCGTTGTACGGACTTAAATCTGTACCGAGGGTTCGAATCCCTCCCTCTCCGCAAT
>CANGZN010000092.1 GCA_947458625.1 Chitinophagaceae bacterium | reverse complement strand
TCGCCTACGGTTTCCGGTAATTGTTCCAAGGCTCTTTTCAGTTGCTCGTCGTTCGGTGCGATGCCGTGCCACTCGTGTGTTCCTTCCATGAAGTCGACGCCTTTGCCCATGGCGGTACGCATCAGGATCACGATGGGTTTTTGGTTGCCGGTAAGCGATTTTGCTTTTTCCAGTCCGGCTACTACTTCATTCATCTCGTTGCCATTCATCTCCAGTACAAGCCATCCGAAGGATTCGAATTTGGCTCGGAGATCGCCGAGGCCCATGACCTTGTCGGTCGGACCATCGATCTGCTGTCCGTTCCAGTCGATCGTAGCGATCAGGTTGTCAATTTTATGATGTGCTGCGAATAGAGCTGCTTCCCAGATCTGTCCCTCATCTAATTCTCCATCGCCATGCAAGGAGAAAACAAGGTGCTGATCTCCGTTCATTTTTTTAGTGAGTGCCGCGCCGGCTGCTACACTGAGTCCTTGACCCAACGAGCCCGATGCGATTCGTACGCCAGGCAGGTGTTCATGTGTGGCGGGGTGTCCTTGTAAGCGGGAGTTCAGTTTGCGGAAACTAGCTAGTTCGCTGATGGGGAAGTATCCGGCTCGGGAGAGCGTTGCATAAAAAACAGGGGATATATGTCCGTTCGACAGGATGAACAGGTCTTCTTCACGTGCGTCCATGGAAAAAGCGGGATCATGTTTCATGACCTTGAAATAGAGGGCGGTGAAAAAATCGGCGCAACCGAGTGACCCTCCGGGGTGTCCGCTGTTGACACCGTGTACCATACGGAGTATGTCGCGGCGTATCTGGGTGGCGAGGGCGGAGAGGTCTTTCATTTCGTTGTTTTTACAAAAATCACAAGATTGTGGGAGACGATTCCAGGAAGGGGAGTTTTCCTACCCACTTTTTTTCAACAAACGGATTTTTACTTATTTACAATATGTTCACGAGTATTTTTGGTCATAACCCGGGCTTTTACCTTAGTTTAGATTGTTATTTCTATGATCCTGGAAATTCTAATGGCTCTGGCTGGAGCCTTCTTGCTTACGTTTTTGGCTGTGCCGGTAGTGATCGAGATCGCTGCCCGGAACAGGCTTTTCGACCGTCCCAATGCCCGTAAAATCCATAAACGAAGAATATCTTCACTGGGAGGTGCCGCCATTTTTACCGGTTTTTTGATCTCTACCATGCTTTTTGTGCCGGAAGAAACCCGTCCGGAATTCCGTTTTTATTTGTCGGCTATTGTCATCGTTTTTTTTCTGGGTTTGAAGGATGATCTCAGCGATCTGAGTGCCATGAATAAGTTGATCGGTCAGTTGATCGTGGCCTCGATTCTGATATTTGCCGGCGGCTTGCGTTTGGAGGGCATGTACGGGCTGTTCGGATTAAAGGAAGTCCCTGAGTTATTCTCGTATGCGCTTACTTACGCCACCATCATTGTGGTGATGAATGCCTTTAACTTGATCGATGGGGTGGATGGACTTGCAACCAGTATGGGTATCATTAGTGTTTGTGTGTTCGGTGTATATTTTGCGGCATCCGGGCAATTAGTGTTTGCCATGATGGCTTTTTCATTGGGCGGTAGCCTGATCGCCTTTTTGATCTTCAATCATCAGCCGGCCAAGATCTTCATGGGCGATTCCGGTTCTCTCTTGATCGGCACGGTTAATTCAATTTTGGTCATTCGATTCATTCACACTGCTAGTGATCCCGCTGCAGCTTTGCCAATGAATGCTTCAGTGGCCGTTGGTTTTGCGATTCTGTTTGTGCCGTTGCTCGATACCTTACGCATGTTCACTGTTCGTCTATTAAAAGGACATTCCCCTTTTCGACCCGATCGCAATCACCTCCATCATTTATTGTTGGATAGGGGGCTCACTCACTTTCAGATCACACTCACTTGTGTACTTTCCAATTTACTTTTTTTGGGGGCCGCTTGGTATTTCTCGTTATTCGGATCAACCGCTGTTCTTTTAACGGAGGTAGCTATTGGTTTTATGCTGATTGGAGTGCTTTATTTCACCCGTCCGGTCGCAGTTACTGCAGAATCGGAGGTTGATACGCCGGTGATTGATATCAACAGCGATGTGAATGCCAAAGCGGAGTAGTCTGTTTTTCGTTCCCGTATCCTTTCGTTAGATTTGCCTTTTCTACATGAAATTTTATTGCCATGTCTGATGAATTGATCGCCGTTGAGCGCCACGCTGAAGAATCCATGATCAAAGCCATACAGTTTCTGGAGTCTGAATTGGTCAAGATCCGTGCCGGAAAGGCCAATCCGCAAATGTTAGATGGCCTGGCTGTAGACTATTATGGATCCCCGATGCCGATCAATCAGGTCGCGAACATCAGTGTGTTGGATGCTCGCACACTCAGCATTCAGCCCTGGGAAAAGAATATGTTACAGCCTATCGAGCGGGCTATCATTGCCGCGAATATGGGCGTAACACCTCAGAATGACGGGGTGTTGATTCGGATTTTCATGCCGCCGTTGACGGAGGAGCGTCGCAAGGAATTAGTGAAAAGATGCCAAGGAGAAGGCGAGCAATCTAAGGTCGCGATCCGAAACATCCGCCGGGATGCTATTGAGCAAGTAAAGAAATTACAGAAGAATGGGTTGAGTGAGGATGTGGCAAAAGGAGGTGAGACTTCCATCCAGGAGATAACCGACAGGCACATCGCATTGGTCGACAAGCATCTCGCCGCCAAGGAAAAAGAGATCATGTCCGTTTAGGATCGTTTGTTCACCAGGTATACCCCTGACAAAATGATCGCCAGGCTCAGGATCTGAAGTGGGTCGATTTTGATATTATCGATCCACCCGACGATCACGGCTACTACCGGAATCCCATAGGTGACCAGTGACGCGAACAATCCGCCCGCCAGCTGTAACAATTGATAGAAAAAGATCGTGGCCAGCGCACTGCCTGCGATCCCCAGCGCAATTCCTTTCCAAATAGCGATCTGTACAGCATGATCTTCAAAGGCAAGGGTTGAAAAGTCAAAATACCAGAGCAGCAGGGCTGTCGGTATGATCATCAGTGCAATGGAAACGGAGGCCAGGTGCAATGGTTTTACGCCCTGCAATCGATGGGCCACCAGGTTCACATTGATCCCGTAAAGGACCGTTCCAGTAAGAATGGCCAGCGTGGGAAGCAGACGGGCTACAGTCAGTTCGGCTTCACCTCGGATAACGGGCAACAAGGTGAGCAGAATCAATCCGGTCAATCCGATCCCGATCCCGATCAGCTGGTGCAGCGCCACACGATCCTTGTAAAATAAAATAGCGATCGTGACTACACAGAGCGGGGTCAGTGCATTCAGAATGCCCCCCATCGGTCCGGTTATGGCCGGGTCATTCAGCGCAAAGGCAAAAAGAAACGCGGGCAATAGGTTGCCGATTGTTCCGTTCAGCGCCACAAGCGCGATCTGTCGGCTGGGTATAGAGCGAAAATGAAAGATGGCGAGTGGGAGGAAGAAAACGGCTGCAGAGAAGATCCTCAATGCCGCCAGTCGATTCGGATTGATGACAGTGGCACTTTCTTCCATCAGTTTGAAGGAGCTTCCCCAGATCAGGCAAAGCATCAAAAAGAGGATCCATTTCCAGACTTGGTTCGTTCTCATGGCGCAAAGTTGGGTTTTATACGGAGTTGTGTGGGAGTTTTTTATTTTCTTTACTGAAAAATCACTCCTATGGGCATGTTGAAAGAATTTCGGGATTTTGCCATGAAAGGCAATATCGTCGACCTGGCTGTTGCCGTGATCATTGGCGGCGCCTTTGGAACCATTGTATCTTCTCTGGTGGAGGATGTGATAACACCCCTTTTATTGGCACCGGCCCTGGAAGCGGTACATGCAACAGATTTGGATAAATTGGTATGGAACGGGGTTAAATACGGAAAATTTCTCGCTGCCACCATCAAGTTCGTCTTTATTGCCTTTGTGATGTTCGGATTGGTCAAAGCCATGAACCGGATGGTCAAAAAAGAAGCCGCGAAGTCTGCACCGACACCTGCCCCGACGCCGGAGGATATTGTATTGTTACGGGAGATCCGTGATTCGTTGAAAAAGTAATCTGCCGGAGCCGTCTCAACCCCCTAATTTTGTCCGCCTAGTCCATGGCAGTACACCCCGCATATCAGATACGTTTGCCCCAGTTCGAGGGGCCCTTTGACCTATTGCTGTTCTTCATAGAACGCGACGAGTTGGATATTTATAATATTCCGATCAACCGGATCATTAATGATTTTCTGGCCTTTATCCGAGAAAGTGAGGAGTTGAATATTGAGCTCAGCAGTGAGTTTATTCTATTCATATCGACCTTGATGCGGATTAAAGCAAAAATGCTACTGCCACGCAAGGAGTTGGATGCGGATGGTCAAGAGATCGATCCCCGTCAGGAGTTGATCAACAAGATCCTGGAGTACAAACGTTTCAAAGAGGCCTCTGCTCAATTGGCTGATATGGAGGCCTTGCGCATGCTGATGGTAAAGCGGGGGAATATTCAGCGGGAGATGATGTCGGTGGGTGAAACAGCTGCGGAGGGTACCGAAATCCAAACGTTGACTCTTTTCAAGCTGATGAAGGCATTCGAGAAGGCCTTACAGCGATATTCGGATCGGGTAAATCGGCCGGTTCATACCGTGGTGCAGTACAACTACACCATGGAAGAAAGTCGGGAGCAAATGATGAACATAGCATTACAGGACCGCACCTTGGCCTTTGAGCGAATCTTCGACCGGTGTGAGAACCGGGTGCACGCGATCTTTACGTTCCTATCCTTATTAGAGTTGATCCAACAAAAATTTCTCCGCATCCTAATCGGTGAGGGCCGAAACAATTTCATTATCGAATACATCGACCCGGCCGATCGCGAAACGGAATCCGCTTCGGAAGAATCAGCGGGTCTCTGATCGAATCACTTGCTGATCGCTGGCCAGTTGGCTGGTAAGCATCTCTCTGACCACTTGCATGATGGCTTCCGTATCGTATTCGCATTCGCGATGTAATTCCTTCGGTGTGCCATGTTCAACGATGCGATCAGGAATGCCGAGTATGCGTACTTCATTTTTGTAGCCCTCTTTGGCCATGAATTCCAGAACGGCCGATCCGAATCCGCCTTGTACAGACCCGTCCTCCACCGTTACGAGGTTGGGATAACGTTGGCAGACTTCGTGCAGCATGGCTTCATCGATCGGTTTTACAAATCGCATATCGAAATGCCCCGGGTTGTATCCTTCCAAACGTAGTTGTTTGATCGCTCTTTCAGCAAAGTTGCCCGGGTGTCCGATGGTCAGGATGGCTAGTTCGTTGCCATCTTTCAATTTTCTTCCGGTTCCGATCTCGATGGCTTCAAAGGGTGTACGCCATTCTGGCATAACGCCTTCGCCGCGCGGGTAGCGGATCACCATCGGGTACTGGGTCGATTCAAGTTGGGCGGTGTACATCAGATTGCGCAATTCCTGTTCGTTCATCGGTGCGCTGATGATCAAGTTCGGGATGCAACGGAAATAGGCGATGTCGTAGCATCCGTGGTGAGTTGGGCCGTCATCGCCCACCAGACCGGCACGATCGAGGCAGAATACTACCGGTAATTTTTGGATCGCTACATCGTGCACGACTTGATCGTAAGCACGCTGCATGAATGATGAGTAGATGTTGCAGAAGACGCGCAAGCCTTGTGTAGCCATACCGGCACTGACCGTTACAGCATGTTGTTCGGCGATGCCCACATCAAACGCGCGATCGGGCATTTTTTCCATCATGAATTTCAGGGAGGAGCCGGAGGGCATGGCAGGTGTTACGCCGAACACGTTGGCGTTCATTTCGGCGAGTTCGATCATGGTGTGACCGAACACATCCTGGTATTTTGGGGGTTGGGGCTTTTCGAATGTTTTCTTGACGATTTCACCGGTGATTTTATCGAACAATCCCGGAGCATGCCATTTGGTTTGATCCTTTTCAGCAAGTGCATATCCTTTTCCCTTCGTAGTGATGATATGCAGGATCTTGGGACCCGGAATTTCACGCAGGTCGCGGAGTGTGTCGACCAGTTTGGCGATGTTGTGTCCGTCGATCGGACCGAAATAACGGAGCTTCAGTGCTTCAAATAGGTTGGAGCTGCTGTTGATCATCCCTTTCAGTCCGTCCGTTAATTTATGCGCCATCGAACGACTGAAAGTTTTTCCGACCGGCAGTTTGCCGAGCAGGGACCATACATCGTCTTTCACTTTGTTGTACGTGGGTGAAGTGGTGATGTCGGTCAGGTATTCCTTAAGGGCACCTACATTTGGATCGATGCCCATGCAATTATCATTCAAGATGATCAACATATCACTATCCGCTACGCCGGCATGATTCATGCCTTCGAAGGCCAAGCCGGCCGTCATGGCGCCATCACCGATCACTGCTACAACTTTTCTGTCTTTTTCACCTTTGTATTTGGCCGCCATGGCCATTCCGAGCGCAGCAGAAATCGAGGTGGAGGAGTGGCCCACACCGAACGTGTCGTATTCACTCTCGCTGCGTTTGGGAAAGCCGCTAAGTCCTTTGTATTTCCGGTTGGTCACGAAATTGTCTCGGCGACCGGTGAGGATCTTATGCCCGTATGCCTGATGCCCCACATCCCATACCAGTTGATCGTAAGGGGTGTTATAGACGTAATGGAGCGCTGTAGTGAGTTCAACAACGCCGAGGCTGGCTCCGAAATGTCCACCATGTACACTGACGACATCGATGATATACTGCCGAAGTTCATCGCAAACCTGATGAAGTTTTTCTCTCGGGAGCTTTTTAAGGTCGGCCGGGGAATTGATGGC
>CANGZN010000091.1 GCA_947458625.1 Chitinophagaceae bacterium | reverse complement strand
TTGAGCTGGGATCATGTAAATACCGTGATCAATTACATGGTTGATAAAGAAGGTATCAGCATCGATCGCTTCATCTTCAACTATGGCCAGCAAGGCGGTGACTGTAACACAGTTGATCTCCGTGCTGCCGCAGAGGGAGAGGCTGGTCCGAACCGCGTGGAGCCACCTCACCCCAACCTTCGCAAGAACTAATTAGCTGATTAAGCATATGGAAGTCCCGCCTCGGCGGGACTTCTTTTTTGCTTTACCATAACCTTAACGGGATCCCCTTCTACAGGCGCTTATTTTCCCTCAGATTTGCGGCTGAACCATTAACTTTGTCACCCCTATGTCGATACGCATTGCAGGCATCTGGATCCTGATCATTTGGACACTGGGCACCTTGACCAGCTGTAGCAACAGCATGACCAAGCTGCTCAAAAATCCTGACCCTGCCTACAAACTTCGCATGGCGGAACAGTTCTTTGCCAAAGAGCAATACATCAAAGCCCAGCAGGTGTATGAGGATGTCATGCCCTACTACAAGGCCAGTAAAGAGTTTGAGGATATTTATTATAAATATGCTTACTGCGCCTACAACTTGCGCGATTTCATGAATGCTGAAAATCTGTTCAAAAGCTACTTGGAGATCTTTCCAAACAGTTCCAAGGCTGAAGAGGTCGACTATATGCGTGCGTATTCTTTTTACAAGCAGTCTCCCAAGGCTGAACTAGATCAGACCAACACGCTCCGTGCAATGGGCATGATGCAGACTTTTATCAATACGCATCCCGGTTCCGCAAGAAATAAACAAGCGACTGAGATCATCGACATCTGCCGAGCAAAACTGGAAGTTAAGGATCAAAAAAGTGCCCAGCTTTATTTTGATATCGGACAGTTCCGGGCAGCGGGTGTGGCCTTTGCAACGCTGCTGAATAACTACCCGGATTCTGACCGGGGGGATCTCTATAAGTTGATGATCATACGATCCTATTATCGTTATGCGGAGATGAGTGTGGAAGAGAAAAAAGTTGAACGATTCGAGCAAGTGATAAGTGAGTGCTATGAATTTGTTGATCGTTTCCCGGATAGTAAGCTCCGTAAAGAAGTTGAAGAATTTTTAAATAACTCGAAGAACAATATTAAAAACCTGACCAATGAGTAAACTGCGTCGCCAGCTTAGTGCCGGCATCACCAACAATGTTGAGACCCGTAATCTGGAGGAAATGAAAGCCAAGACTGGCAATCTCTATGCCTCTATCGCGATCGTTGGCAAACGTGCCAACCAGATCAACATTGCCATCAAAGAGGAACTTCACAACAAGCTGGAAGAGTTTGCCAGCCATACAGAGAGTATGGAAGAGATCCACGAGAATAAAGAGCAGATTGAGATCTCCCGCGCGTATGAGCGTATGCCCAATCCGGCGCTGCAGGCGACTCACGAGTTCCTGGAGGATAAAGTTTACTTCCGCCAGAATGATGACGAATTATTCAGCTGATCTGAAATAAATATTTGTGAAACCGATGGCTTGCCATCGGTTTTTTGTTTTCTCGAATCTTGCAAAGCTGGTAAATTTGATAGAATGAATCTGCTTCGTATCACGCTCCTTTCTGCTCTGATCCTTGGATCTGTTATGCGTCCGCTCGTAACTGACGCACAGGAGATTTTTGCTCGTTTCTCGGTGAACTCCAGTAAGGTCAGCACCCAGGTGGATAAGAAGATCTTTCAAACGCTGCAAAATGGCATCACCAATTTTCTGAATACCCGCAAGTGGACCAACGACGTGTTTCAACCGGCAGAAAGGATACAATGCAGTTTTGTCCTCAATATCGAACAGGACCTCGGAAACAATATCTTCAAAGGTCGTTTAACCATTCAAGCTGCCCGGCCGGCTCATACTACTTCATATGATTCTCCTTTACTGAATTTTCAGGATGACAATGTAGTATTCAAGTACATTGAATTTCAGCCGATCGAATTCAATGAAAACCGTGTGCAGGGGAATGACCCGATGGTCGCTAACCTCACCGCCATACTGGCTTATTACGTGAACCTGATATTAGGCCTCGACTATGATTCTTTTTCGCTTCGTGGGGGCGAGCCCTTCTTTCTACGTCTTTGGAATATTGTAAACAATGCCCCCGATAGCCGTGATATATCAGGGTGGAAATCCTTTGACGGACTTCGGAACCGCTACTGGCTGGCAGAGAATCTCAATAATAACCGAATGGCGCTCGTGCACGACGCGTTGTATGCCTACTATCGCACCGGACTCGATGTGTTTTACGAAAATGAAGAAGCTGGTCGCACCGGAATCCTAAACGCACTCAGCTTCCTGCAAACTATCCAAAGTGAAAACCCAAGTGCTATGGTTCTCCCTTTTTTCTTCCAGGGGAAGGGCAATGAGTTAGTCAAGATCTTTTCAAAGGCAAGTGGTGAACAACGATCCCGCGCGCGCGAACTACTATCCAAGCTCGATATCACAAATGCAAATCTTTACAAGGATCTGAGATGAGAAGTCTTATTCTCTTGGTGGTGGTATCTGCCTGCTATTTGTCTTGTGGTTCCGGCCCATCTGTCCCTTCCGATGTCCTCCCACAGGAAAAAATGAAGTCAGTTTTATGGGATCTACTGCGGGCTGAACAGTTTGTCTCAAACTATGTGGTGTCACGAGATACGACAACGGCGGGATTGGCCAAAGGTCCACAGCTATATGACGCCATTCTCAAAAAATATGGACTGACGGATTCTGCTTTTCAGGTGAGCCTGGAATACTATAAAAAGCATCCCAAGTTGTTAAATCCGATCCTGGATTCGATCGGTCAGCAGCCCGCTTTGGCTCCGACTCCAGTGGCCACGGCGGTCACAGACTCGATTAATCCCGCATCCGCTGCGAAATCAACAGCTGATACCCTTGCCACCTTGCCTACACCCACATCCAGCCCTACGCCCAAAACCGGCACATCTCGTCCTTCCTTCGCTCCGAAACCGATGGCCTATTAGTTCGTGTTTCTTGATTAATTTCACGCGAACAACTGTACGGATATGAATAAAGTGGTTTTGGGAGCTGACCAGGCCATCTCCGATATTGAGGATGGTGCCGTGATCATGTTGGGCGGTTTTGGACTCTGTGGTATCCCTGAAAATTGTATAGCAGCCTTGGTGCGGAAGAAGGTTAAGCATTTGACCTGTATTTCCAATAATGCCGGGGTGGATGATTTTGGGATCGGCTTGATGTTGCAGCAACGGCAGGTCAAAAAAATGATTTCCTCTTATGTTGGCGAAAACGCTGAGTTCGAGCGACAACTTTTATCCGGGGAGCTTGAAGTAGAGTTGATCCCGCAAGGCACGTTGGCGACTCGATGTTTAGCTGCCGGATACGGTATGCCGGCAATTTATACACCCGCTGGGGTTGGAACAGAGGTTGCTGCAGGTAAAGAGGTTCGCACATTCAATGGCAAAGAATTTTTGATGGAGATGGCATTTAATGCCGACTTCGCCATAGTAAAAGCGTGGAGAGGAGATACGCAGGGAAATCTGATCTTTCGGGCCACTTCCCGCAATTTTAATCCGTTGATGGCTATGGCGGGCAAACTGACTATTGCTGAGGTGGAGGAATTAGTTCCGGTTGGGGAGCTTGATCCCGATCATATTCACACGCCAGGAATTTATGTCCACCGGATTTTCAAAGGATCCAACTACGAAAAACGGATCGAGCAACGAACCACCCGCATCAGATAAAGCATACATCATGGGAATGACGAAAGAACAGATCGCACAACGCATTGCGCGTGAACTGAGGGATGGCTACTACGTGAACTTGGGGATCGGTATACCAACACTGGTAGCCAATTACATTCCCAGTGGTATGAGCGTAGTCCTACAGAGTGAGAATGGTTTGTTGGGCATGGGGCCATTCCCTTTTGACGGGGAGGAAGATGCTGATTTGATCAATGCAGGCAAGCAAACCATTACAACGCTACCGGGATCGGTGTTCTTTGACTCGGCGATGAGTTTTGGGATGATCCGGGCCGGCAAGGTCGATCTGACTGTTCTGGGTGCTATGGAGGTGAGTCAGGATGGAGATATTGCGAATTGGAAAATACCCGGGAAAATGGTCAAGGGGATGGGTGGGGCGATGGATCTTGTGGCTAGTGCTCGCAATATCATTGTCGCCATGATGCATACGAATCCAAAGGGTGAATCAAAATTATTGCCTGCTTGTCAGTTGCCGTTGACCGGAATACGTTGCGTGAAACGAATCGTAAGTGATCTGGCTGTGCTGGATGTGCACGATGGAGTCTTTCATTTACTGGAGCGTGCACCGGGCGTATCTGTAGACTACATTAAAGAGCGGACGGCCGGAACGTTGGTCGTGCAAGGGGAGATCCCGGAGATTATTTTTTGATCAGTCGATCAGATCGTTTTTTACAGCAAAAAATACAAGTCCGGCGGTGTTTTTGGTGCCGAACCGTTCCATCAATCGATCTTTGATGGCTTCTACCGTACGTGGACTGATCCCCATTTTATCAGCGATCTCGGCTGCTGTATATTCCATGCAGATATTCCTCAATACATCACGCTCCCGATCGGTCAATACGATCTCACTTTTCAGATCCGGTGTCACATTAGCTCTTGCATGTGATTTCTTCAATAGGATGCTATTCACGAATTGATTCAGGTAATAGCCACGGCTCATTACTTCTTGAATGGCTTTTCGGATCTCTTGAGGTTCTGCGTTTTTGAGCATGTATCCATTCGCTCCGTTTTCCATCAAGTGATATACAAAGCGTTCATCTTCATACATGGTCAAGATGAGCACCTTGATCTCTGGGAAGCGTTGTGAGATGGCTTTGGTGGTTTCGATACCATCCATGCCGGGCATTCGGAGGTCCATCAAAACGACTTGTGCTCGACTATCACCCAGCCGTTCGAGCAGTTCTTGTCCGTTTTCGGCTTCAAGTACGAATTCAAGTTGTGTGTAGGGGCGTAGCGATAGGATCACTCCTTTTCGGAATAGTTTATGGTCATCTGCAATTGCGATCCGGATCGTATCCATTGGTGATTAAAGATACGTTGGGATGCGAGAAGGGGGATCAGATGAGTGATTCCGTATGCGGGAGTTGGATCGTGACCTTGTAATAGGTCATGCTGGCATCTCTTTCGAATAGGATTTGTCCGTCAACTACGCGGAGACGGCTGGAAATATTCTTAAGCCCCAGCCCCTCAGGATGCTTATTGAGGGCCTCGAAATCGGCTTGTTCCAGTCCACGTCCGTCGTGGTGGATCCGAAGAAAAAATTTTCCCTCGTGTGTATTTTGGGTGAGGTGAATAAATCCTGAGTTACTGTGTTTGAGAATGTTGTTAACCAGTTCCTGTACTACCCGGAACACAATCAGTTCCTTTTCAACTTTCATTCGATGATCGTAATCGTGAAAGCGGCTACTTGCGTTGATGGCGCCTGATCCATTGATCTTTTGAAAAAGGTCATTGATGGCTGAGTCCAATCCGAAATTCTTCAAAGTTGGTGGCATCAGGCTGTGGCTGATGTTTCGGACCAGTTGAATGGTATCGTCGATGATCTGTCTTGCTTGAAAGATCGATTGCAATTGTGAGGCTTTGTCCTGGTTAATGAGGTTTTCGTTCAGGTATAAGCGGGCGGTTGCCAACAGGGGACCGGCATCATCGTGTAGGTCGGCTGCCAGTCGTTGCCGCTCTTCTTCTTGAAGTTTGATAGACGCATTCAAAAGCAAGCGCTGTTGTTCCTGCTCCATGGCTTGGATGCGTTCATTGAATATTTTGACACGCCGCTGATGTAATACGATGAAAACGATCAGTCCGACCGTTAGCAACATCATACCCAGTGTGCCCAACAGGAGCACAATGGATAATCCGGCGCTGGATTGAAGAAGAATGTTCATAGGGATTGGGTAGGGTAGGGTTAGATCAGGTCGAGGTTAGGGGCATTGAAAGATCGGGTATGGCCCTCGGCCGTGATTCGACGAGGTATCTGAAGAAGCGCAACTGTGAAAAGCACATTCTTTATAATGTCGCCTATATATGAATAGTGGTAGTAGTTCTTTATGACTTCATTGTCTACGTAGTTTACCAAAATATTGAAGAAATAGGTAAACCCCAGATAAACCAACATGCCGGTCATCAGCCAGAAATGGGGATTTTGATATAAATACTGCTCATCCACTTGCTTGAATCGGAGGTAGAAGAAGTAGATGATTAGTATTAAAACAATGACTGTTTCAAGTGCTATCTCGTAGGTGTCCATTCGCTCAATACCTTTAATGATCATGATAGAAACACAAAATAGCAGGAATAATATCCATGATATTTTTGTTGCAACTTGAAACTTGTAAGATTGTTCAGCCTTAAGTATTAAAAAGGCAAATGTTGAAAATTCAAGAACTGTATATATAAAATAATATATCCTGCTTCCAAGAGTCGTTTCAAGCTTGTCAAATAATAAGTTGTAAAAGAAGAAAAATGAACAGTATAGCAGTATCGCAAATACCATAGTTCTATACCTCCGATCTTTTGGGTAGAAGACTGCGATTGCGATCGGAGCAGCAAACGATCCTATTAAGCCGTATAAAAAAAAATTCTCCACAATTTGGATTGAGTCCAAATGTAGAGAACCTTTTAAATAACCTGAGTGATGGGTAACGGACTTAGACTATTCCTCCCAGGTCAGTACGGATTCAAAATCGTATCGAACAATTCTATTCGTTTTCATAACTAATTCATTTTAAGGGTTTACCGATTGTTTTATGGGAGGGTGAAATTCACTTAGTCGGCCTCCGCAATCAACTGGTCAATCTATATCGGGTTACCCTTAAAAACGTATAAATCCCACATATCCAT
>CANGZN010000090.1 GCA_947458625.1 Chitinophagaceae bacterium | reverse complement strand
CGCTTGGTAGTTTCAATAACAGCAACAGGATTATACCCGTTGTTATAACCCAATTCATAGGTGACTCCATCACTTTTATAGACAGGCAACCAAGGGGCCAAACGATACATGGCGCGAATAGGGTTTCCAAAAAAGGAACCACCCAGGAAATTGGTGGATCGCTGATAACTACCCGCCAAGCTTCCTTTCACCGACCATTTCTTCGAAAGCTCGGACGTGATGCTGGTACGGAAGGTTCCGCGGTTGTAATCCACTCCCTTGGTGGGTGCCTCAGATGCATAGTAACTACCCGACATGAAGTAGGTAGAACGATCACTTCCCCCACTGATATTCAGGTTGTACTGCGAGTACTTACCCTGACGGAGAACCTCTTCGAACCAGTCCGTGTTTACATTGGTATCGATGCGATTGGCCGTCAGCAACGAATCATATGAAGAGACCGGATTACCGGCATTCACCCAACCCTCACGATAATATTGGATGTACTGAGCGGTAGTGAGCGTTTTTTGTTCGTCGCGTATGGTGTAATTGTTATAACCGCGCTGATAGGTGAAGTTCACTTTCACTTTACCGGCCTTACCGGTTTTGGTCGTGATCAGTACTACACCGTTGGCCGCACGGGATCCATAGAGTGAAGTAGCTGATGCGTCTTTCAAGATAGTCATGCTGGCGATATCATTCGGGTTCAGACCCGCAATGGTATTCGTATTGCCGCCGGAAACATCGCCACTTACCACCGGTATCCCATCGATTACATAAAGCGGTGTGGAGGAAGCTGAGATGGAGCCGATACCACGTACTCGGATATCCGGAGCCTGACCGGGCTGTCCGCTACCATTGGTGGATTGTACCCCTGCCACATTCCCCTGAATACTTTCTTGAACGGATGTATTGGGAGCACTCTCCAGTACAGAGGCTTTAATCGTAGTGGCCGCTCCGGTGAACGTGCTGCGTTTTTGATTGGAGTAGGCAACCACCATTACTTCAGAAAGGTTGTTTTCAGATTCCTGCAAGAAGATCTGTAACTCTTTCGCGTCATTGATCTTAACGGTGCGGGAGATCATATTGACACTGGAGAATTCGATGGACTGTCCCTTCTGCACGGTGATGGAAAAGCTGCCATCGGCTTTGGTGGTGGTTCCTTTCTTGGCACCGATTATTTTGACGGATACATTTTCCAGTGGTGTATTGTCTTTTGCATTGAAGACCTTTCCTTTCACGATGATGTCTTCTGCTACAACCTGATCGAACTTGTATAATTTCTCTTCACCGTTCGTACGAGGGCGGCCGGTTGTCCGGATTACATAGGTATTCTCCGCTACCTTCTTGTATTCCAGTCCGGCTTGACGAGTGATCTCTTCCAGTATCGCCTCGGCTTGTTTACGATAATCGGGATCGGACACCTGGGTTGAACCGATCGAGGGATCGGTATACAGAAAATAGATGCCTTTTTCCTGATTCAGCTTTTTAAGCACAGAGGAAAGTGCCGTTGTTGGGGCATTGGAATCTGATGATAATCGATCTGCTTGTCGATCAGCTTCGTTGCTGCGGGTCGTGCCGGCAAAGCTACCCTGAGCGTTTATTACGAGATGGGAAAATAACATCGCAACAGTCAGCGAACGGAGGACCCAGTGTTTGAAAAGGTTTGGCATATGCAAGGTTTAGAAAGAAGATTTTATATAGATCATCTGATTTTCTCGTGTGATCTGGCAGTCCATAGCCGACTCTAGCGCTTTTAATAAAGCATCTAAATCGTTGTTTGGCAGAATACCCGTAATGAGTTTTTCGCTCAGTACCGGATCGAGGATCCTTACGGGCACTTCATACCGACGCTCGATCTCTTTGGCCACCTGCGAAAACGGCGTATTGTCAAATACAATATGTCGCTCCAATGTAGCGGGCGTGATCATTGATGTTACGGCATCAACTGAAGCCTTTTTCGCATTCAGGGAGAAAAAATCACCGGGCTTCATTCGAGCCCGCTCTCCATTCGGAAAAATCAGGTTCACGGATCCTTCCTGCAGTAACACGCTGGCATCAGTTGACTGGTTGTTCACGATGAAGCGCGTTCCTGTCACTTCGATATCAAAGTGACGGGTATGAACAATGAAGGGCTGATCGTTTTTTTGGTGAGCAACATCGAACTGAGCCTCCCCTTTCACCCACACCTCACGGACTTTTTTCTTTTCAAAGCCATCGGCATACGTGATGGTGCTGGTTGAACTCAACGCCACCTTCGTGCCATCCGATAGTTTGGTCACTTTACCATCCCCGGTAATGGTATTGTTAGCCGTGGGGGCATTCAAATAAAGAGCAATAGCTAACACACCGGCCAGCAGCGTAATACTCAATAGTGGAATGAGGGACCTTTTTGAAGGTCTTGCGGGCTGAAACACCGGAGTAGACCCTCGCTCCAACCGATCGAGCAGCCGCTCGAGTTGTTCGGGGGCGCCGGCAACAGGAGATTCGTCCCGGCGAATGGCCTGAAAAGTCAGAAGCGCCTCGAGTAGCTCCTCCTCCTGTTCGGGGGAGGTTTGGCGCAGCGACTCGATCCAATCAGTCGCTGAAGCATCCTCCAGCCCCTCGGCCCAGGCCAAAAACCGCTCATCCAGCAGGAGCTGCTCGGCGTCTATGAAACGGTCTGGTTGAGGCATTAACATACGTAGTATTACATAGGTGCAAAAAAAGTTCTGTTTGTAACAGGGCGGAACGATTATTTTTAATGACCAAGACTAACGATTGCTTACCCTTACGGATGATATACTCTGGGACAGTTTTCGGCAAGGGAATAAAGAAGCCCTGGCCAAACTGTTCGAACGGCATTATGCTCAGCTGTTCCGCTATGCGCATAAGATCCACCCCGACCGCGAAGCGATCAATGACCTGATCCAGGATCTCTTTCTGGAAATCTGGCAACAACGAGATCCCAAACCGGTATTGTCCATCAAAGGCTACTTGCTCCAAGCCATTCGCTACAAACTCATTCGGCTAATCCGTAGCGGCGCGGAAACAAGAAGCATGGAAGAGCAGGATACGCCCTTTGTGATGAGTGCCGAAGATCTGCGCATCCGACAAGAAGAAGATGCCGCTTGGAACAAACAGTTGGCTGAGGCCATACAACAACTATCTCCCCGCCAGCGTGAAGTTGTATACCTGCGTTTTTATCTTTCTCTCTCCTATCGGGAGATCTGTTCGATCTTATCGCTGGATTATCAGATCGCACGCAACCATTTACATCAAGGCATCAAGCGGTTACGCGGCATACTGGAACAACGAAGTATCAGCGCACCTGCTCTCCCATCGACGCAGGCATTTTCACAAAAGAGAATTGACGAAGGAAACCGGTGATCACATCACTGAATGCCATGGCAAATGCCGGCCTGCCTTTTGGATCTCTGACCCCTCTGTAATTACTCTCGATCTGCCAACCGAACACATTTGGATAAGCCGCCCCTGTATAGCGCTTCGTGTTGTATCCGCCATTGAAATATTTTTCTCCCTCTTTGGGATGTGGATCCTGCTGACTCGGTACCGAAGGATAGCCCTTAGCTGCCATCAGCGTGCCGAATGCTCGCTCCCCGAATAACCACTCACGCAGTGAGCTGACTTCTTTGCGAGAGAGAAGATTGCCAAGGGAGGTTGTTCGGTCAGACAACAACTCAGACTGATCATAAAAACTCGTAAGCTTTTTATCGGTGATCAAGTAACCGACTTCCAGTCGCTGTTCCGGGTGACCATGTCCGTGCAAATCGATATACAGGCAGCTACCGTATTTAGCGACCGCCTCTGCTAGAGCGGAGTCGATGTAAGCATGAAACGTCTCCCAGGGTTTTGCCATTTCCGGATTGCCGCAAGTTGCCTCATTGATCTCCCGGTTTTGATCCACATCCTTTCGAGTAATGTTACATACGATCAAATAGGGTCGCATTCCATGGTACTTAGCCAACGCGTCAGAAATCTCAAAGGCTAGTTCTTTGGTCTCACGATCTGTTACCGTCACGGCCCCTTCACAATCGCGGTCTTTGATCTCCGCCAGATTCCAAGTGCCCCCGTGCGGAACACTGATAACTAATGGCATGGTGCCAGGGTAATATGAGGTATGTCCGGTCGCATCATGAGTTGCACCGGGAGGCGCATTGTTTTGCCCGATCAGGGTAATAGAATAAAACAAAACAACGGAAAGCAACAGCACTCGCATGGCGATGATTTATTAGCTAGTGTAGCAAACAAAGAAAATGTAACAGGCTAAGGCAATCGAAACAGCTGACGGACATTATTCGTGGTCTGTTCCGCCACTTCTTGAACCGAGCAGAATTTTGATTCTGCGATCTTTTCCGCTACGAGCTTGAGATAGGCCGGCTCATTTCTCTTGCCCCGGTGTGGCACCGGCGTGAGGTAGGGTGCATCGGTCTCCAATAACAAATGCTCAAGGGAGAGCTGCTCCAATACAGCCGGCAACCCCGCGTTTTTATAGGTAGCTACGCCACCGATCCCCAGATAAAACCCCAGATCGATGATCCGCTTGGCCGATTCGAGGGAGCCGGAGAAACAGTGGAAGACCCCGCGAAGTTTCCCGTTTTGATGTTTTTTAACCACTTCGATGCATCGATCCATGGATTCTCTCGAATGGATCACGATCGGCAAGTCGAACTCCAACGCCCATTGAATCTGACGTTCAAAGGCCAGGTACTGCTGATCGAGGTGGTCTTTATCCCAGTAAAGATCCAGCCCGATCTCCCCGATCGCCACGAAGGAGCGCAACTCCAGGTAACCCCGTACAATGGCCAGTTCCTCTTCGACATTCTCTTTAGCAGAGCAAGGATGCAATCCCATCATGGAAAGACAGCGGTCTGGGTAAGTGGCCTCAACCTCCAGTTGCTTATCGTGCGTGGAAGAATCGATGGCCGGCAACAGGAGTTTTTCTACCCCATTTGCGAGAGCTCGCTCGATCATAACGGCCCGATCGGAATCAAATTCGGGCAGATAAATATGGGTATGGCTGTCGATCAGGGTCATTTCGCAGACAAAACTCCGGAATTTATCCTGCTTTCGGTTAAACCTTTCTGACTAGATTTACTCTCATAGAGCACAAAACCATTTACAATGAAACATATCCTATCCCTTAAAAATCTTTTCTTGCCTGTATTGGCACTGAGTCTGTTCGTCCTCCCGGGATGCCAGAAAAACGATGAAAATCCGGAGCAGAACCTGTTGGAAGAGCAAGATTCACAGATCAGCAGCGAATCTGATGGTGAGGCTGATGCACTTTTCAATGATGTTTTTGATGATGTGATGGGCGTGAATGATGAGGTTGGCCTGGGGGGCACCGGCATATTTGGCCGACCCACCAATTGTCCGGTTGTAACAGTTACCCGTTTGGGAGCCGGAACCGCGTTTCCGGTTCGAATCACCATGGACTTCGGCGCTACCGGCTGTGTTGGCCGTGATGGGCGAACTCGCCGCGGTAAGATTATCACAACCTACACAAACCGCCTGATCGTGCCCGGTGCGATCGCCACAACCAATTTCGATGGCTATTATGTTGATAGCACCAAAGTAGAAGGCACCCACAAGATCACCAATACCGGAAGTGGCCAGATCGGCAATCCACCCGCTTTTCAGTATACCGTGACCGTAACCGATGGGAAACTCACCCGCCCCAGTGGCAATTTTATTGAGTGGAACAGCAATAAAGTGATCACCCAGGTAGAGGGTATGATCACGAACATGCCGGTGGACGATATTTTCCGGATCGAAGGGAGTTCACGGGGACGAGTTTCCAGGAACGGACGACTTTCTCTGTTCGAATCCAATGTAATTGAGCCACTTATGAAAAAATTCACCTGCCGCTGGATCGTAAGAGGTAAGATCCGTACAGTACGGGTCAGTGCCACTGCCCCCAGCGCCTGGATCGCTGCACTGGACTTTGGAACAGGCACTTGCGACAATTTAGCGACCATCACCATAAACGGGGTCACCCGCCAGATAACATTGCCCTGATTCCGGCTTTATCAACATGTGGGGGTTAGAATATTACCGAGCATAGTTGTATTCCCCTATATTTGTCGGAGTTTTCATAGGGTACGGATTAAAAACGGGCCAGGGTTTCCACCCCGGCCCAATTTTTTTTAACTACTAGGCAGTTTTTCCAGCCGAAATCCACTCTTGTTGAAATTTTCTAATATGAGGGGTAAACAATTCTTCATCCGGTCCCAGGCCTTTTCGGAATCGTGCATCACCACCAATGAACCATTTCGTGAATGACGCTGCACATTTTGAGCACACCATTCCCCCGTTCTTGAAATGTCAAAATCCCCGCTTAGCACATCCCACATGGCGATTTGCATCTTGGGAAATTGAGCCCTAATCGTTCGGGCCTGTCTGCTGCTCAACCGTCCGTAGGGCGGGCGAAACCAATTTGACTCAATCAAACCATCTGCCTCAACTACATTCTGCAAATATGCCATGGTCGATGTCTTCCACCCATTGAGGTGGGTATGGGTGTGATTACCAACCCCGTGTCCCGCGTCTTTTATTCGCTGAAAGACATCCGGATAACGTAGTACATTCTCTCCAATGCAAAAAAATGTAGCGCTTGCCTGGTATTGTTTCAGCAAATCGAGCACAAAAGGGGTAATCTCGGGGTGCGGACCATCGTCAAAGGTCAAATAGATGATTTTTTCCTTCGTATCAACCGACCATACCCGATTCGGGTACAGTTTTCGCAGCCACCAGGGGGAATGGATCCAATAATCACGCATCACAACAAAGATAAACGCCAAGCGGGAGGGGTTATCTTTGCGGCATGTCGAAAAAAGTCCGCGTCCGCTTTGCGCCCAGTCCAACCGGAGGCCTACACCTCGGCGGTGTTCGTACCGTTCTCTACAATTACCTCTTTG
>CANGZN010000089.1 GCA_947458625.1 Chitinophagaceae bacterium | reverse complement strand
GCCTACAAATACAACCGGGAAGATGAGCTGAAACCACAGGTACACTCCCCTTCCAAACTCAGCGATGCGATTTGTTATAACGCCTGCAAATTGGCGGAAGACTCACATGCTGATGCCATCATCGGCATGACTCAAAGTGGATACACGGGATTCATGCTGAGCAGTTATCGTCCGCAAAGCCCCCTCTATATTTTCACCAAAGAAAAAACTCTGGTTAATCAGCTTAGCTTGAGTTGGGGCGTACGGGCTTTCCATTATGATGAAGAGGAAAGTCTCGACGAAATATTCCAAGACCAGATCGAGATCCTGAAACGAAGGGGCTTTTTGAAGGAAGGTGATGTGATCGTGAGCACCGGCAGCACACCTGTGCATTTACACCTGCCGACCAACGTGATCAAGATTGACCGGGTAAAGTAAATATCAGAGTCGGCGGATCTTGATGTTACGGTACCAGACCATGTCGCCATGGTCTTGCAAAGCGATATGACCTTTCTTGAATTTTCCGAAATCCGGCATACGGGCGAACTTGCTGGCGGCGACCATTTTCTTCCAACTGTCGTCCCAAAGCGAAGTAGTTACCACGTTCACTCCATTCAGCCAAAACTCAAGCTTACCCTTTTCTGACTTGATCTCCACTTGATTCCATTCCCCGGGTGCACGAACAGTTTCGGGCCTAGCAGAAATCAGATCGTATAAATCCCCTGCCCGATGTTTGATGATCTTTCCGTCGGGGTGACCGGCATTGTCCAGCACCTGCATTTCCGGCGCTGTTTCCCAAGGCCACCGATATTTGGTCGTATCCTCCTGTGCATAGAACATGATGCCACTGTTTCCATTGCGCGTGATCTTCCATTCCAGCTTTAGATGAAAATCACTGAAGACTTCATCCGACATGATATCTCCGCCACCTTTGATCTGCCAATTCTCTTTGGTGGTAGTATCCAGAAACAATTGACCATCTTCGACTTTCCAAGCAGCACCTGCTACTTTACCTCCGTATTTATGCCATCCTCTGGTCGTGAGTCCATCGAATAACATCTCCCAGCCATCTTTTCGCTCCTGCTTGGTGAGGCGATTCTGCGCCGGAAGGGTATCCGTACTGACCATAGGGCTGGATGTTTCACTGCCACAGGCGGTGAAACTGGCGAGTAGAAAGGCAGACAATACGATCAAACGCATAAGATTATTTTAAGAGGAGAATATAGTCGAGCATGGCCTTCGCATCATCCGGGCTTAAGGATGGATGCGCTGTCATGGGGATTTGCCCCCATACACCAGCCCCTCCGGTTATGATCTTTTGTGCAACTGAAGAAAGCTGATCCGGGCCAGCGTTGGAATATTGCTGTGCGATCTCTTTATAACTGGGGCCTATCCCTTTTGCATCAACCTGATGACAAGTCAAACAATCACTTTGCTTCACTAACGCAAATCCCTTCTGATACGCGGGATCCTGGGTGATATCGGCAGTTTGCCCTTTGGTGGGTTCCGTTGAACCGCCACAAGCGATCAAACTCATTGAAATCAAAAATGAGAAAGTGTAAAGAAGTTTCATATCAACAAATCGTTTGAGTACGAATATACATCCTAATCAAGACCCAGTAAGGTACGGTTCTTAGCCCGATCCATTCCACTGGAAGCAAAATCATCGAACGCTTTTTCCGTTACCCGGATGATGTGATCCCGTATGAATACAGCACCTTCCCTTGCTCCGTCTTCAGGATGTTTTAAACAGCACTCCCATTCCATCACCGCCCAGCCATCGAAACCATATTGGGTTAATTTGCTGAAGATCCGTTTGAAATCGACCTGCCCATCACCGGGCGAACGATATCTGCCTGCACGGTTCACCCAGGACTGATAGCCACCGAATGTTCCTTGCCGACCAGAGGGATGAAACTCGGCATCCTTCACATGAAACGCCCGAATACGTTCATGATACAGGTCGATGTATTCGATATAATCAAGTTGCTGCAACACGAAATGAGAGGGATCGTACAGCAAACAAGCCCGGGGATGCTGATCCACGGCATCCAAAAACATCTCGTAGGTGGCGCCATCAAAAATATCTTCACCGGGATGCACCTCATAACATACATCTACCCCGCATGCATCGAAATGATCGAGAATCGGTTTCCATCTGCGTGCGAGTTCCGCAAATCCCTCTTCCACTAATCCGGCCGGTCGCTGTGGCCAAGGATGAAACGTGTGCCATAGTAAAGAACCGCTGAAGGTGGGATGAGCCGTAAGACCCAAATTAAGAGAAGCCTCTGCCCCATATTTCACTTGCTGAATAGCCCACTCGGTGCGGGCTTTTGCATTCCCCCGAATCGACTCGGGCGCAAATCCGTCAAACAAGGAATCATAGGCTGGGTGCACGGCCACGAGTTGACCTTGCAGGTGCGTGGACAATTCAGAAATCTCCAGGCCGGCAGCCTGCACAATCCCTTTGATCTCATCTGCATAGGTCTTGCTTTCGGCTGCTTTTTTCAGATCGATGCAGCGCGGATCCCAGGTAGGTAGTTGAACAGCTTTGAAACCAAGTGAAGCCGCCCATGAACAAATGGATGAAAGATCGTTGAACGGTGGCTGATCCCCCATGAACTGAGCCAGAAAAATAGCCGGACCTTTTATAGTACGCATGATGAACGTTTAAATAGTGAAATCGATCCATTTCTGTTGGGACTGACCGGAAGCGATCACGTGCTCGATGAAAGCCATACCCCGAACACCTTCCACTACGGAAGGAAAATCAAGCATTTCATCAGAGGCGGTTTGTCCGTTTGCCCGCGCCCGAATCGTGGAGATGAAATTCCGATACAAATTAGCAAAGGCCTCCAGATATCCTTCAGGATGACCTGCGGGCGTGCGTGCATTGTGTTTGGCAAATGAATCGGCATAGCCGGTGCCAGCTCGATAGATCTCAGCCGGGCGATCCAACCATTTAACCAGCATCGTATTTGCATCTTCCTGCTGCCACTCGATACCGCCTTTTTCTCCGAACACTCGGATTTTAACATTGTTCTCCGCACCTGCAGCTACCTGGGTGGCCAGCAATACGCCACTAGCCCCGTTATTGAATTTCAATAAAGCGGCTCCGTCATCATCCAACATTCTGCCCTCCACAACCGTATTCACATCGGCGCAGATCTTGGTCACCTGAAGGCCGCTCACATACTCAGCCAAATTGAACGCATGGGTTCCGATATCACCCATGGCACCGGCTTTACCACTACGCTTGGGGTCGGTCCGCCAGGAGGCCTGTGCATGATTGGTTTTCTCCAATGAAGTACTCAGCCAACCTTGCGGATACTCTACATAAACTTTTCGAATAGCACCCAATATGCCGGAGCGAATGAGCTGTCGGGCCTGCTTCACCATCGGATAACCGGTGTATGTATGACAGAGCAAGAGCGTGCGACCGGTTTCCTTGACTTTAGCTTCTAGTAGTTTCGCCTCCTCCAACGTGAAGGTGATCGGTTTTTCCACTACCACATCGAATCCATATTCTAACGCCAGCATGGCCGGTTCAAAATGTAGAAAATTGGGCGTAACGATGGTTATAAAATCAACCCGTTTCTCCGGGGGCATCGTCGCTTCTTTTTCCAGCATCACTTTGTAGTCAGTGTATATGCGCTCCGCGGAAAGAAACAGATCCTTTCCGGATTCAACGGCCACCTCCGGGTTTACGCTCAGCGCTCCGGCAACCAACTCGGCTTGTCCATCCATATGAAAAGCGAGTCGGTGGATGGCCCCGATGAATGCGTCCTTGCCCCCACCGACCATGGCCACACGCAGCTTACGATTATTCATGTTGGATAAATTTGAAAACAGGCCGACAAGCGGCAGGTTGTGAGTAACAAATAAACAGTGTTTTTTCTAAAATTACTACATTGTTACGTCAACCAACCTCACTGCCATTCAAACGATTGCCATGCCTGTTTCCACCCGACTGCAACTATACCTGATGATGTTCCTGAACTTCTTCGTTTGGGGCATCTGGTTCGTAACCATGGGAACCTTTCTTACAAAAGGTTCCATCACCGCAACCGGCGAACAAACCGGACTGGCCTACGGCACGCAATGTCTTGGAGCCATCGCCGCTCCTTTCATCATCGGCATGATCGCCGATCGGTTCTTTGCCGCTCAAAAAATTCTGGGTGTCTTGCATTTACTGGGCGCGGGGCTGCTTTATTTACTCTCCACCGAATCTTCTTTCGGTTCATTTTACACAAGCCTGTTGATCTACATGATCCTTTACATGCCTACCCTGGCATTGGTGAATTCGATCGCACTTCGACAAGTAACCGATGCCGAAAAAGAATTCAGCGGCATCCGCATGTGGGGCACCATCGGGTGGATCGCATCCGGACTCATCATCGGTTGGATGGCTTGGGAATCCAACCCCGGCTCTCTGGGCATCACCTTCCGAATAGCCGCCATCGTGTCAGCAGCATTCGGCATATTCAGTTTCTTTTTACCCAATACACCGCCGCCGAAAGCCGGACAAGATGTTTCCATCGCCGAGGTTATGGGACTCGATGCCCTAAAAATTCTGCGAGACCGTAATTACTTGATCTTCTTCATCGCCTCCATTCTCATTTGTATCCCCCTCGCTTTTTATTACGGACAAGCCAATCAGTTCCTCAATGAAGTGGGCATGCAACAAGCTGCCGCCAAAATGACGATGGGACAAGTGGCAGAAACCGTATTTCTGTTCCTAATGCCCTGGTTCTTCGCCCGATTCGGCACCAAACAAATGATCCTGTTCGGCATGCTGGCCTGGATCCTACGCTATGCATTATTCTCTTATGGCGATGCGGGTTCCAACATCTGGATGCTCTATGGCGGGATCATCCTTCATGGTATTTGCTATGATTTCTTTTTTGTCACCGGACAGATCTATACAGACCAAGTAGCGGGGCCTCGTGTGCGATCATCCGCCCAAGGGCTTATCACCCTTGCTACCTATGGCATCGGTATGTATATCGGCTTCTACCTGGCAGGTCTTTATGTCGATAAATATAAAGTAGGCACCAACGGGCACGATTGGCAAACCATCTGGCTGTTCCCCTGCTTGTTCGCCGCCGGCGTAGCCTTGCTCTTTCTGGTTTCCTTCCGTAACGTTGAAAAGAAAATCATTGCGTAATGCGTCGACGTACCGCACTTCGTTCCCTGCTGACCGGCGTAGCCGGAATCAGTATACAATCCGCCAATGGCCTGCCAACTGCCTTTGAATCTCCAGTACTCAAAGGCAACATCCGACATTCGGTTTGTTCTTGGACATTCGACGATTTCACGTTGGATGAACTTTGTCTGACCGTAAAAAAGATCGGATTCAAGGCCATCGACCTGGTGGCCCCGAGCGGATTCAAAACATTGAACGACCATGGCATCGATTGCTCTATGTGTTACACGGCAGGAAAAATCAGTTTGACAGAAGGCTGGAATCGACCGGAAAATCATCCCTGGCTGATTAAAGACTTTCTGGACGCCATACCCGTCATTGCAAAAGCTGGGTACAAAAACTTGATCTGCTTCACCGGTAACCGAAATGGCATGGACGACGAAACCGGCTTGAAAAACTGTGTCGCCGGTCTCAAACAGATTTTATCCGTTGCCGAAAAAAATGGCGTCGTCATACAGCTTGAACTTTTCAATAGCAAGGTCGATCATAAAGATTACATGGCTGATCGATCCGCCTGGGGCGTAGAGCTATGCAAACGACTCGGCTCCTCTCATTTCAAATTGCTGTATGATATATACCACATGCAGATCAGTGAAGGGGATGTAATCCGAACAATCCAAGACAATCACCCGTATTTCGGCCACTATCACACCGCAGGGGTTCCGGGCCGGCATGAGATCGATGAGACGCAAGAATTGTACTACCCCGCCATCATGCAAGCCATTTTTAAAACCGGATACACGGGATACGTCGCCCAGGAATTTCTCTCTGTTGCAAAAGATCGCGCAGGGAAGATCAACTCCTTAAAAAATGCGATCCGTATTTGCGATATCTGATAAACACCAAACTATTCAAAACCAGAACGCATGTCGAATCAACAATATGATGCAATCGTAGTTGGCTCCGGAATCAGCGGAGGCTGGGCAGCCAAGGAATTGACCGAGAAGGGCATGAAGGTATTGCTGCTGGAACGAGGCCGAAACATCGAACACATCAAGGACTACGTCAATGCCACCAAAGAATCATGGGAGTTCCCGCATAGAGGGATCATGCCCACACAAGAAATGCTGCAGAATTATCCGGTGCTCAAACGGGATTATCCCCTGAATGAAACGGTGCTGGATTTCTGGGTAAAGGATAAGGAAAGTCCCTACACGGAAACCAAACCCTTCTCCTGGTTCCGCGGGTATCATGTTGGCGGAAGATCGCTGATGTGGGGCCGGCAGAGTTATCGATTCAACAAATGGGATTTTGAGGCCAATGGCAAAGATGGGTTCGGAGTTGATTGGCCTATTCGCTACGAAGACATGGCATCCTGGTACAGTCACGCCGAGAAATTCGCGGGCATTCAAGGAAGTTTGGAAGGGCTGGATGTACTACCCGATGGAGATTTCATGCCGGCGATGGAAATGAATATCGTAGAAAAGGATGTAGCCGCCAAGATCAAAAAACACTACAAGGATCAACGACACATGTTCATCGGACGAAGTGCGAATATCACCCAGCCGCATCACGACCGAACGAATTGTCAATACCGAAATCGCTGCTGGAGAGGATGCCCCTTCGGTGGATATTTCAGCACCCAATCGGCGACCTTACCTGCTGCCATGAAAACCGGCAACCTCACCCTTCGCCCCTTTTCGATCGTCACCCAGGTGCTCTATGATAAAGATGCCAAAAAAGCAACCGGCGTAGAAGTATTGGATGCTACAGACAATAAGACTTACACCTTCAATGCCAAGGTGATATTCTTATG
>CANGZN010000088.1 GCA_947458625.1 Chitinophagaceae bacterium | reverse complement strand
GAGAGTGAGATTCACATGGAGAAGATCAACCGAGGCAACTTGGCTGATCATGAGATGAAACAACTTTATGCAAAGGGTATTCAGCGACTGGCACAGGCCCCCCTGTTCATTGATGATACGCCGGCACTTAACATATTTGAATTGCGCGCCAAATGTCGACGTTTGAAGAATAAGCATAATATCGGCATGATCATCATCGACTACTTGCAACTGATGAGCGGTACCGGGGATAATCGAAACAGTAACCGGGAACAAGAGATCAGTAACATCTCTCGAAACCTGAAAGCGCTGGCTAAGGAACTAGCTGTACCGATCATTGCACTCTCTCAATTGAGTCGTGCCGTGGAAACCCGCGGTGCCAGTAAGGATGGAGTGAAGATCCCGCAATTGAGTGATCTTCGCGAGTCGGGTGCGATCGAGCAGGATGCTGATCTGGTCATGTTTCTGTATCGTCCGGAGTATTACGAGGTCACGATGGATGAAAATGGCGACAGCAATAAAGGCGAAACCATTGTGAAGATCGCCAAGCACCGTAACGGCGCCCTGGAAACCGTACATCTCCGAGCGCTCCTGCACATACAGAAATTCATTGATGAAAATGGAGGCGGTAACTTCTCCTCCGGCATGTTACCGAATTGGAAACCTGTGAGTGGTTTAGATGATCAGGGACAAACCAAGATTTTTCTTCAAACCTCCAGTCGCATGAACGAATCCGATGGTGAGGATTTCGATGATTGATATGGCACCCTTCTTCTATATTCCTCATATCCCCCAAACCGCATCGATCGAACTGGATGCGGATACCAGCCATCACATTGCGCAGGTGTTGCGTATGCAGGTTGGAGAAGCACTGCATATCACAGACGGGTTGGGGAATAAAGTAACCGGGATCTTGCAGGTTGTTTCCAAGAAAGCTTGTTGCTTGTTGGCAGAACAACGAACCAGTACACCTTGGAGCGGGAGGAGAGTGCATCTGGCCATCGCACCGGTAAAGAATAATAGCCGTTTTGAATGGTTCATTGAAAAGACCACTGAATTGGGTGTTTGCTCCATTCAACCAGTCATCACCGAGCGAACGGAGAAACAGCATCTTCGTATGGATCGACTTCGACAGGTGTCGATCGCTGCCATGCTACAAAGTCAGCAAGTCTGGTTGCCGGTCCTTCATGAGCCAACACCCATCGCTTCTCTGATCCGGACCTGGGAGACGGATCAGCTGCAACGATACATCGCTCATTGCATCGAGTCGGAAAAAAAATCGATCGCAGAGGTGCGGCTACTCGAGGAAGCAGGCATGTTGATTGGTCCCGAAGGAGATTTCACGGTAAAAGAGATACAGTCTGCACTCGATGCAGGATTTGAGGCTGTTCAACTCGGGACTACCCGATTGCGAACGGAGACGGCCGGTGTAGTGGCCGCAACTTGTCTGCGTTTACAGAAAGGCGATTGATCTAGGAAGAAAGGTTTTTTACGATACCCGGACCTTCATAAATAAAGCCCGTCCATACTTGAATTAAACTCGCTCCCGAACGGATTAAATTTTCGGCATCTTCTTTCTTGAAAATCCCACCGCTGGCGATGATGGGAACTTTACCATTGGTTCGTTCATGTGCTCGTTGTACCCAGGCTACACATCTGTTCTTTAATGGCATACCGCTGAGTCCGCCGGCTCCGATCTTCTCCACTTGATCCGAATTTGTTTTTAATCCCGCTCTTGATAAGGTGGTGTTTGACAAGACTAACCCGTTCAATCCCATCGAGAGCACCAGATCGATCACTTGATCCATCGCCTCGATTTCCAGATCGGGTGCCACTTTCAGCCAGATCGGTTTTTGTTGCGGTTGTTGTTGATTGGCTTCCAATAATGTTTGTAAGATTCGCTTTAGGGCTTCGGGTTCTTGTAATGAACGGAGTCCGGGTGTATTAGGTGAACTGACATTCACGGTGAAATAATCTACATACGGATAGAGCTTGTCGAAGCAGATCCGGTAATCAGATTCAGCTAATTCGTTGGGAGTTTGTTTGTTCTTGCCGATGTTGCCACCGATGATCAACTGCGTGTCGGGATTTTTTTGTCTCCATACACGAAGTCGTTCGGCGATGACCTCCGCTCCGTCATTGTTAAAACCCATGCGATTGATGAGTGCCCGGTCTTTCGGTAAACGGAACAGTCGGGGTTTGGGGTTACCGGCCTGGGGCAAAGGAGTAACGGTGCCGATCTCTACGTGACCGAATCCGAGTGTTTCGAGTTCACGCAGGTAGCGGGCATTTTTATCAAACCCCGCTGCGAGTCCGACTCGGTTTTGAAAGGGTAATCCCCACATATCGATTCGCTTCGGAGCAGGGCTAAAGGTTTTTTTGATCCAGTATCTCGTCAACGACAGGCTACAGGCCATCCGTAGTAGTGTCATCGAAAATGTATGGGCTGTTTCCGCGGGTAAGAGAAATAAGATGTTTCTGATCAGCTGGTACATGGTGAACAAATATACCGAAGGACCGGCCCATTGCCTGCCCATTTCGTTTCGGTACATTTGAGTAAGCATTTTTCACATGAACGAAGCCTATATCGTAGCCGGTTATCGGACGGCAGTCACTAAATCAAAGCGAGGTGGATTCCGTTTCACTCGTCCCGATGATTTGGCCGTGACTCTCATTCAGGAACTGATTCGTTCCGTGCCGGCCCTGACGGGTCAGTCGGTAGACGATGTGATCGTGGGAAATGCAGTACCGGAGGCTGAACAGGGCTTGCAGGTGGGTCGCATCATTGCAGCACGGGCACTTGGTATACAAACCCCCGGCATGACAGTGAATCGTTATTGTGCGTCCGGTCTCGAAACCATCGCCATCGCTACAGCTAAGATCCGATCCGGTATGGCTGATATCATTGTGGCCGGTGGGGTGGAGAGCATGAGTTTGGTACCTACGTCCGGCTGGAAAACCGTTCCGTCTTTTGAGATCGCCTCTACTGAACCGGACTATTATCTGAATATGGGGTTGACGGCAGAGGCCGTCGCCAATGATTATTCTATTTCGCGAGCGGACCAAGATGAATTCTCCTTTCGATCTCATCAAAAAGCCTTGGCTGCGATTGAGGCTGGTTATTTTAAACCGGGCATTCTTCCCGTTACGGTGGAGGAAGTTTATCTTGATGAAAAGGGGAAAAAACAAAAACGAAAATTTGTTGTCGATACGGATGAGGGTCCGCGTGCCGATACGTCCATCGATGCCTTGTCAAAACTCAAGCCGGCTTTTGCACCCAAGGGGACTGTAACGGCTGGTAATGCCTCTCAAACTTCTGACGGAGCTGCCTTTGTTGTGGTCATGAGTGAACGTAAAATGAAAGAATTGGGTTTGTCACCAATCGGACGATTGATCGCCTGCTCCGTGGCAGGTGTGCATCCGCGTATCATGGGGATCGGTCCCGTTGCTGCCATTCCGCTGGCACTCAAACAAGCCGGGATGAAACTGGATCAGATCGATCTGATCGAATTAAATGAGGCTTTTGCCGCACAGGCACTGGCGGTGATCCGCGAGGCCGGACTGGATGAACAAAAAGTAAATATCAACGGCGGTGCCATCGCACTCGGCCATCCATTGGGGTGTACGGGTTGCAAACTGACCATACAGAACCTGCACGATCTCAAGCGATTAGGAAAACGTTATGGGATGATAACCGCTTGCGTTGGGGGTGGGCAGGGCATTGCTGGTATTTTGGAGTCGTACTGAGCCATAATCGTAGATATACGAGCTGTCAGTTGCTTTACTATTTTTTCATTGAACGTAGCGTCGGTTCTTTAAACTTTTTCTCTACTTTCAGTCTATACCAAGCGCACAACTAACTGCCATGGATAGAAGAGAATTTCTGACCGCATCGCGGCGAACGATGGCTACCCCTGAAATGAAGCCGCCCCGCACGTTGTCGGGCATTGATACCTATACCGGTCCCTGGACCGAACAAGAGGTGATCCATCTGCTGAAACGTACCATGTTCGGTGCCAAACGGGCCGACGTCGATTATTTCAAAACACGTAGCCTTTCACAAGCGGTTACTGAATTGCTGAATCCGACCGCAGCCGATCCGGCTTTGCCGATCAAAGAGTATACTACCTCAACAACCCCCGGGGTAAATGCCGATGTCAACATCACGCAGGGAGCCACTTGGGTGAATGACATCAATAATGATGGTACGGTTCAGTCACAGAGAAGGGCTTCCTACAAGAAATGGTGGACCGGTGTCATGATCAATCAAGACCGAAGCATTCGGGAAAAGTTCATCATGTTCTTGGTCGATCACTTCGGGAATGAATCCACCGATGTGGGGAATGCTAACTGGGCCTATCGCCAACAAATGCTCATCCGCCAGTATGCATTGGGCAATTACAAGGAGCTGACACGAAACATCACCAAGGATGTGATGATGCTTCGCTATCTAAATGGCTATTTGAACAATGCCTCCGCCCCCGACGAAAACTATTCCAGGGAACTATTCGAGCTGTTCACGCTTGGAAAAGGTCAGGATTCAGGTTACACTGAAAATGATGTGAAGGAAGCCGCAAAAGTGCTAACCGGTTGGCAGATCAATGGTACAACCTGGCAAGCCGTTTTCACCGCGTCCCGACACAGCACGGTAAATAAAACATTTTCTTCTTTTTTCAATAATACGGTCATTACCGGTCGAACCGGTACAACAGCAGGTGACCTGGAATTGAACGACCTGATCAATATGACCTTTGCGCAAAATGAGGTCGCTAAGTTTCTGGTCCGTAAACTCTATCGCTGGTTTGTGTATTACACCATCGATGAGGCGACGGAGCAAAATGTGATCACACCACTGGCTGCTATATTTCGCAATAACAATTACGAATGGAAGCCGGTGTTGACCGCGCTATTCCAAAGCCAACACTTTTTCGACGTCATGAACCGGGGCTGTGTGATCAAGAATCCGGCCGATCAGGTGATCGGTGCGATTCGGGAAATGAATACCGTGTTTCCGGATCCGTCCAATTACCTGGCCAATTACGGTATGTGGAATACATTCTACAGCTGGATGACGAACATGGGAATGAATTTGCACGATCCGCCCAATGTATCCGGTATGCCGGCATACTATCAGGAACCTTTATTCCATGAGATCTGGATCAACTCCGATTCACTGCCCAAGCGAAATCAGTTCACAGACACGATGATCAACACAGGTTATTTGGTCAACGGGGTCAGGGTTCGGTTCGATTGTGTTGCGTTGGCTCAGACCTTTTTCAATCCGGGTAATCCCAATGACCTGATCGATGAGGCCGTGACACGTTTTTTCCGCAACTCTTTGTCAACTGCGAGTAAGGCACAGATCAAAACACAGATCCTACTCACCGGACAGCAGTGGGATTACTACTGGACCAACGCCTGGATGGCCTATGTTGCCAATCCGACTACTGCGAATTTCAATACGGTCAATACTCGTCTCATGAATCTGT
Organism: Chitinophagaceae bacterium; assembly: GCA_947458625.1. GTDB lineage: Bacteria > Bacteroidota > Bacteroidia > Chitinophagales > Chitinophagaceae > JJ008. The sequence goes on along the minus strand of CANGZN010000088.1, from coordinate 1,621 downwards.
TCAAGTATTTGTACAACCTGGCCGAATATCAACTCATCTAAGCCTTCGTCAACTGCAACATATGAAACGCAAAGACTTTTTATATAGTTCGATCCCTGCGGCAGCCATGCTGCCGGAGTTGATCAATGGCTATTCGATCAAGGCCTTCAATGCACAATCACCCTTGGTGCAAGCGCTGATGCAAGGAACCACCTTGACCGATCATGTGCTGGTCATCGTTCAATTATCGGGTGGTAACGACGGATTGAATACGGTGATCCCTGTAGCGGATTACTCCCGTTATTTCAATGCTCGATCCAACGTGGCCATTCCGGAAAATCGAGTGCTTCCGATCACCGGCGTTACCGGAACCGGACTGCATCCGTCGATGACCGGCTTGCAGGGACTATTCTCCGATGGCAAAGCCAAGCTGATTCAGGCCGTCGGCTATCCACAACCAAATTTCTCCCATTTCCGGGCCACCGATATTTGGATGAGCGGCTCCAACAGCAATCAAGAAGTGTACACCGGATGGGCCGGGCGTTACCTGAATTATGAGTATCCTGATTTTCCGGTTGGATATCCGAACGATGATATGCCGGATCCCTTGGCTATCCAGATCGGTTCAACCACCTCCTTGACTTTGCAAGGGCCTACGGTGAACATGGGAATGAGCATCACCAATCCCACCAGTTTTTACAATCTGATCAATGGCACTACCGACCCTGTACCCGATACACGAGCAGGTAAGGAGCTTAAGTTCATTCGTCAAGTCAACCAACAAACACAAGGTTATGCCAGTGCGGTTCGAACAGCTGCTAATAATGTAACTACTCAGTTTACTTATCCCACGAATAATTCATTAGCCGATCAACTCAAGATAGTTGCTCGCTTGATCAAAGGCGGATTGAGAACACGTGTTTACATGGTGAGCTTTGGTGGATTCGATACACACTCAGTGCAAGTCAATGCCGCGGATACCACTACCGGGTCACATGCTACGTTGCTTCAACGTGTCTCCGATGCGATCCGCGCGTTTCAGGAAGATCTGAAGTTTTTGAGTATTGAGGATCGGGTGATGGGAATGACCTTTAGTGAATTCGGTCGACGCATCAAGTCCAACTCCAGTTCCGGTACCGACCACGGTGCTGCCGCGCCTATGTTCCTTTTCGGTAAGTCGGTAGATCCTGGTATGTTGGGTGTCAATCCGACCTTGCCGGCAACTGCTACGGTGAACGACAACATTCCGATGCAATATGATTTCAGAAGTATCTATGCAACTTTACTGGAGAAATGGTTTTGCTTGGATAAGTCGGTGGTCGATTCTTTGTTCCCGCCGAACGTCAATAGTCAGTTACAAAGTTTGCCGCTGATCAAGGCGGGGGTTTGTAATGGAGTCATGCCTCCGAATCCTTCTCCTGTTGAGGTGATGGTTACCAACTATCCGAATCCGTTCCAAACAACCACCACGATCAAATTCAGAACAGCCGGGGGGCATACCCTGATCCAGATTATGGATACACTTGGACGTGTATTGACGAATCTGGTAGACAAGGAGTATGCTGCGGGTACTTATACTGTCACGTTTGATAGTGAACCATTACCACCGGGTGTCTATTATGCGCGATTCCAAAATGGAGTC
>CANGZN010000087.1 GCA_947458625.1 Chitinophagaceae bacterium | reverse complement strand
CATTAGCATCTGTATAATTATAAATCAACTGATGCGAACCAACGCCAGCCGTCTGAACATTGAATGTTGAACCAGTAACACCCGTTCCACTCCAGGTTCCACCGCTAGGTGTTCCGCTCAAGCTGACAGGTGAAGCGTCGATACAAACGGGACCATAAGATCCGGTGTTCACCACTGGCAACGGATTTACCGTAATGCTAGTTGTGTCGGCCGCAGAGCAACCATTAGCATCTGTATAATTATAAATCAACTGATGCGAACCAACGCCAGCCGTCTGAACATTGAATGTTGAACCAGTAACACCAGTTCCACTCCAAGTTCCACCACTAGGTGTTCCACTCAAACTAACAGGTGAAGCGTCGATACAAACGGGACCATAAGATCCAGTATTCACAACAGGCAGCGGATTTACTGTGATGCTGGTTGTATCAGCAGCTGAACATCCGTTGGCATCTGTGTAGTTATAGATGATCTGATGAGAGCCCACGCCAGCCGTCTGAACATTGAATGTTGAACCGGTAACGCCCGTTCCACTCCAAGTTCCGCCGCTAGGTGTTCCACTCAAGCTGACAGGTGAAGCGTCGATACAAACGGGACCATAAGACCCGGTGTTCACTATAGGTAGCGGGTTAACGGTAACGGGATAAGAACAAGTATCGTTGAGAATAGATGGATTGGTATAATCCAAAACCAACGTTAGCGTGAATGAAATGGTTCCCGGATTGACGGTGACCGATTGGAGTCCGTTCGAAGACGTGATCACAGCACCGTTATTGACCGACCATATATATGCAACGTCTGAAGACGGCGCTGCGTTGGCCGTGTAGGTAACAATAGAGGTATCTGCACAAACGGAGGCCGTGGGTACGGTTGGACATATCTGTGCTGGGGTAACAACGACCGTTACGGAATCGATATCAATACAATTAGGGGCGGCAATTTCAGTTGCCGTTACACGAAATACATAGGTGCCCGGATTCAGCGCAATAAATTGTGGCGTACGTGTTGTGGCGCCTGTCAAAGACCCGCCATTGAGTCCGCCCGCACTGGTAACAGCCCATGCATAATTGAATGCCGCGTTATCAGTAACTCCATTTAATTGTGTAGTAGCTGATAAATTGGAAGTTGACGTACTGTTGAGAGAGAAGCTAGTCGGACTAGCAGCAGCAGTTGTTACAACATTATTGATCAGCACGGAATCTCCGGGCGCAGCGGTTGAGTTCAGGTAGCAGACAGCGGAATTACCATCTCGTTCCACCGTTAATTGCAATCTGAAATTACCACCGGCAAGGAAATCTGCTGCAATTGGTACTGCATTACGCGTCATGCTGGCCGCTGTAGTTGATCCGGTAAGTGTTCCGGACAATTGAGCACCGGCAGAAGGTGTGCCATTTGTTAGTAGCCAGGTATAATTAACAGCACCATAAAGATCCGCATCCAGTGCAGCGGTATAAGTGAGCAGATTTGTTTCAGGACAAGCGACTACCGGACCGGTGATCGAACAGGTTGGCAGAATAGTAACGGCATTAGAGGACAGTTGACAGTCCATATTCCCATTACAAATAGTGTTGTTTCCCACCGTCGTCTCGACTGTTTCCACAAACATGTGGTATGGTGAACCTGGAATATCGTGTGCAGAATTACCTTCTCCCCAGGTCTGTGTTGAGGCGATATGTCCGCCCCAGGCAAGCACTACAGGATTCGCATTGTTTGCCTTTGTGAACACAACTTCGAACGTAGCATGTACATCACTCAGTGTGGGGTCGATCGTATTTATATATTGAATACTGTTGATCGTCGCATTCCAAATGACCATATTCCCTTTATCGCGTATAGCCAACGAATAAGGCGATGACGGCGAGGTAGTTTCCGGATTAAAAAAAGCGGGTGTCTTCAACTGCGTAAAACTGTTCGTGGCAGTTGTATTATATGAAGATGAATTCGTGAAGGTCGGATTGGGAATGGCGAAGGTGTTTGCAACTATGCTGCCAAGCCCCTCCAGCCCGGTACCTTTTAATGGATCGATCTGTTCTGCCGGGTCTGTAGGACTATATTTCAGATTTTGAAAGCCGGTGATATAATCCATTGCATGTTTAGTCTGTTTCTTGACATCGAAGGAAATGAGTGCGCGATACTGGGTGTTCGCCGTCAGTGTAGTGAATTCTATCCGGTAGGGTACCGAGTTTCCTTCCACATAGTGGGCCTTGGAGCCATTTACATTTCCCCTGGCGAAATCGACGGGGCTGATCACAGCTCCTCCTACGCCTCCATTTTGACCTTGTTGAAACTGACAGGCCTGCGCATCTGCTCGCTGTGTGAACAGCGTGGCTAGTAGCCAAGCCAACAACGACCATTTGTAAAATGGTCGAAGTCGATTGAGTGTAATTGTTTTCATGATAATATTTGTTTGAGGCAAACGTATCGCGAAGGGCTAGGTTAAAAGAAGGATTTAAATCTTTGAGGAATTGATATGGATCACTGCCATAAAAAAACAGGGCAGCTTTTGGCTGCCCTGTGTACAATCGATACAGTTTAGAGTTTTTTACAACGGTTATTCTGTATCGGTTTATTCGATGCGAAAACCATCCTGCTCAGCATAACCGCTTTTCTGCGGGGTTAGTCACTCAGTTTACGGTCCTTTAAACCGATATCTCTGAACTCTTTTGCTGAACGATCTGCTCTCGACCAACGTTTCACAAACATAAGTCGATGGTGGAAGCTATATAAATGAGGATCGTCAATCCAAGACAGATCCTTGATCAGTTCAACGGTAGAATTGTTTATCTTGTTATTACAATACATCATTCAAGCGGAGTATCATGAACAAGCGTAGTTTTTTAAAATCTGCCACCCTCACCGGTATCGGCCTGTCGCTGGGCTGGGATGCGCTAGCCAATGAATTTAAAACGATTTCTTCTCGATCAGCTGAATCCTTAGCCGCCGACAAAGAATTTTGGAATCGCATCCGAGAAAAGTATTTACTGAAACCCGATTACATCAACCTCGAAAACGGCTACTACAACTTCATACCCCAGCCCACCCTCGAACGATACATCCAGCATATTCGCGACGTCAACTATCAGGGTTCGTATTATATGCGGACCGTCCAATGGGAAAACAAAAAGAAAATGGCTGCTAAGTTGGCGGCCATTGCAGGTTGTGGAACCGACGAATTAATCGTCACTCGCAATACAACCGAATCTTTGGATCTGGTGATCGCCGGACAAACTTGGCAATCGGGCGACGAAGCCGTTATGGCCATTCAGGACTACGGCGCCATGCTCGATATGTTCGACCAGGTCGCCGAAAGGCATGGAGTAATCTTGAAAAAGATCTCGATACCCAATCATCCAAAATCTGATGAGGAGATCGTATCGCTGTATGAACAAGCCATCACACCCAAGACCAAGCTGTTGATGGTCTGTCATATGATCAACATAACCGGACAGATCCTTCCCATCCGAAAGATCTGCGATATGGCACATGCCAAGGGTGTAAAAGTGATGGTAGATGGTGCACACGCTTTTGCACACATTCAATACAAGATCAGTGAACTAAACTGCGACTACTACGGGACATCTCTTCATAAATGGATGAGTGTTCCTCTTGGTGCCGGATTTCTGTATGTGCGAAAAGGAGAAGCGCCGAAGCTTTGGCCTTTGTTGGGGGACCGCTTACCGAAAGAAGATGTGTACAGACTTAACCATACGGGTACACACCCCTGCGCTACCGACCTGACCATCGCCGATGCAATCGATTTTTTCAATATGATCGGAGCCGATAAAAAAGAAGCACGCTTGCGCTTTCTGAAAGATTATTGGACTTCTCGCGTAAAAGACAATACGATAATCATTCTCAATACACCGCTCGATGCAACCCGTTCTTGCGGTATTGCCAATGTGGGAATCAAAGGAATGACACCTGGCACACTGGCGAAACGCCTACTGGATGAACATAAAGTATATACTGTTCCGATCGATTATGCCAATGTTCAGGGATGTCGCATCACACCGAACGTATACACCACTACCGACGAACTCGATCAGTTTGTAAAAGCACTACATGTGTTAAGTGAATGACTTTTATCAACTCGAACCTAATTCGAACAAAGTAATATTGTAGCGCTGTATATAAGTTTTCTCCCCTCAACCTCTTTTTCACATGTCTACTAACGATGCTCTATCCCTGATCGAATCCGGCAATCGCGCTTTCATTCACGGTAGCGCCCAAACGCCAACTTCTTTCATGCGTGCGTTGGCCGCCGAGGCACCTCGACTAAAAAACGTTGAACTGGTCTTCATCAGTGTTTATGGCGATATGTACATCGACAAACCCGAGTACGCCGACAATTTTCGGATGAACACCATGTTCGTCTCCGCATCGGTTCGCACTGCCGTCAAAGAAGGTCGCGCTGATTATATTCCTGTATTCCTGAGTGAGATCCCCGAACTGTTCAAGAAAAATATTCTTCCGCTAGATATAGCCGTAGTACAAGTATCCACCCCCGACAAACACGGATATTGCTCACTTGGTGTTTCAGTGGATGTAGCCCGCTCCGCTGTCAACACCGCAAAAAAAGTAATTGCCGTCATTAACCCAAATGTACCCCGCACACACGGAGATGGAATGATCCATATTTCTCGGTTTGCTGCCACGATGGAATCGAACGATCCCTTACACGAAGCCAGATTCGGCGAAAAAGCAGGCGAAGCCGAAATACAGATCGGAAAACACATCGCCGGACTCATCGAAGACCGCAGTACGCTGCAAATGGGCATCGGAGCCATTCCGGATGCGGTACTGAAATGTTTAGGCAATCACAAGGACCTAGGTGTGCATACCGAAATGTGCAGCGACGGCATCATCGATCTGGTATTGAACGACGTGATCACCAATCGATGCAAAAAGATCCATCCGAATAAATCGGTCAGCGGATTTGCACTTGGCAGCAAACGACTCTATGATTTTTTGGATGACAATCCCGCTTTCGCTTTTCTGGACATCGATTATGTGAACGATCCGCATGTGATCCGTCGCAACCCGCGCGTAGTAGCGATCAACAGCGCGATTGAAGTGGATCTGACCGGACAGGTATGCGCTGATTCCATTGGATTTAGCCAGTATTCGGGGGTGGGCGGACAAATGGACTTCATCCGCGGCGCATCGTTAAGCGAAGGTGGGAAGCCCATTATCGCCATCGCTTCCCGCACGGCGAAAGGCGTATCGAGGATCGTTCCTTGTCTGAAACCCGGCGCCGGTGTGGTTACGACGCGTGCACACATTCATTATGTCGTGACCGAATATGGTGTGGCCAACTTGTATGGCAAGAATTTAAGCCAGCGCGCCAAAGCCCTGATCGACATCGCGCATCCCGACGATCGGGAAGCCCTGGAAAAAGCCAGTTGGGAACGGTTCCATCATTGACAGATCAATCAGCATATGCTGATGCGATCCGCGCTCCCAGGGCCGCATTGGACCGGATCAACGCAATATTCGCTTCGAGACTTTCACCGGATGTGTAATCGGCAATGTATTTAAGTAAAAACGGGGTGACTTCTTTTCCACTTACACCCGCGTGTTCCGCTGCTGTCAAGGCCCCTTGAATATGCGATTCCATTTCGTTCCTATCGATGGAAGCTTCCTTTGACAAAGGATTAGCGATCAATACAGATCCGTTCAATCCCATCGACCATTTCGCTTGCAGCATTTCGGCGATCGAAGCAGGATCATCCAATCGAAGCGGCGACTTAAATCCGCTTTCGCGGGAATAAAAACTGGGAAATTCATCTGAACCGAATGTTACCACAGGAATACCGAATGTTTCCAAATACTCCAGGGTTAGTCCGATATCCAAAATCGATTTTACACCAGCCGAAACGATCGCCACATCCGTCTGTGCCATTTCAGTTAAATCGGCCGATATATCCATCGTATGCTCAGCTCCGCGATGCACACCACCGATACCACCCGTCACGAATATTTTTATTCCAGACATCGAAGCGATCCGCATCGTAGCAGCCACTGTCGTAGCGCCTAATAATTTTTGTGATACCACATAAGGAAGATCACGCAGGCTTACTTTCCACACATCTTTCGACTTTCCGAAAGTTTCAATCTGTTTGCGACTCATTCCTACTACACATTTTCCATCCATCACGCCAATGGTAGCCGGCACTGCACCATGGTCACGTACGATCTGCTCGACCGATAAGGCCGTCTCCACATTTTTCGGATAAGGCATGCCATGTGAAATGATGGTCGACTCCAATGCCACTACTGGCTTATTGGAGCGAAGCGCTTGTTCGACTTCCGGATTTATGTGGAGATGTGCATTCATGATTTCGGAAAATAATGATCGACACGACTCAATAATGTTTGCTGATTCAAATGCGTGGCAATAGCACCATTCACTTGCAGGATCTCTGCCGATAAACTATGCGCCATCCGCATACAATCGATATCGGACCAGCCCAGATGCTTGCCCAATAAAAATCCCGATAAGGATCCATCACCTGCGCCGGTGCAGTCGACTACTTCGATCGAGGGCGCATGCAGGTTCGTTACTTTTTCTTTCGAGTACAGGGCCGAGCCGTTCTTACCATTGTGCAGCCAAATATGTTGAACACCGCGATTCAGTAATTCTTCTACCTGATGCGGAATCAAGGTTGACTCTGTTGTGCACAATACGGGAAGTTCATCCTCATTGGGTGTAAGCAGATATAATCCTTTCAGATCGGCTCCCTTGAATTTTCGGGCAGGCGGAACGGAAACAGGTTCGAGAATAAAAGGAATATTCGTCTCTCGACTGAAACGGACCAGCCATTCGCCCGTATCGAAACGAATATTGGCATCCGCCAATAAATAAGATGCGCTCAGTAAGAGATCTCGGTTCTTTTCCAGATGTTCGGGTGTGATCAGGTGATTGGCCGCATTGGTTAGAAAGGCGGAGAATAGTGATCCGTCCGGATTCAGAATGCCGGTGTACTTGCCGTTGAGTCCGTCTTTGGTGATGATGGCATCGAGTCCTACCCCGGCGGCCCGACAAACCTGTTTGATCCAGTCGCCGTCACTGTCGCTTCCTACGGCTGTTATCAATTGCACCGGTACATCCAGAAGTGCCAATTGATGAGCGATGTTACGGGCAACGCCTCCGGCAGTTTTGGTGACGGTGGCATCGTTTGTGGTGGCTAACAATAATTCATCGGT
>CANGZN010000086.1 GCA_947458625.1 Chitinophagaceae bacterium | reverse complement strand
ATGTATTTGGTCCAGTAGGGTGGGAAGATCAGTTCATTCGAATCATCGTGCCACATGTTGGCACAGATCTTGGCGGCATTGGCATGGCCCATGTCGTAGAGCATCTTGTGCTTTTTGTATACGACTTCCCAGTTGCCGGGCAGGATCAGGTCATAATTGAATTCATTGAGAATGGGTATCAGCGCTTCACCCTCGGTGAGCGAAGCAACTGCATGTCCGTGGAAATAATCACCGCCGTCGAGTAGCAGTGTATTTGTTGGATTCAGGGCTCTTTCCCGATCGATCAGGGTTTTGAGGGTGGCGAGTCCGCCGCGTTTGCGATAGACAGCCTGATTGTTTTCCCAGAAAAACTCATCGTGTGTATTGATCTGCGCGTGCAGGTCAGCGGTGATCAGCAGCGTCAGGCGGTTTGCATTAGCTGTATCGGAATCACTCTTTTTTTCGGTGGCACTTGCTGTAAAAGGGATCTGAACGGTAGCAGCGAGTCCGGCCAGGGCCGATCGTTTCAAGAAGTCACGACGTGGGGAGGAATGTTGTTTAGACATGGCGATCGTTAAGGCAGTAAGATGAATAAAAATCGATCCGTATTAAGTGACTGATGTCACATTTACCAATGAGGGCTTAAAATACGTGAATCGGCTTAGAACTGGAAATTCAGGACCCAATTCCACTGACTCATATTCACTTTGTTGATCACATACCGCAGGGAATCATGTGTTTCTCCCGTGCCTTGCTTATATACATACAGGATTTGCATGTCCAATCCTCTCCAAAATTTCTCGAACCTGTAGCGCAGGTCAACATTGACTTGCCGGTAGGAGGGCATGCCGTATTTATTCAGCCGGTAATGGAGGACATCCGGTAATTGAAACTGTCCGACGGCCAAGCTCGCCTGAACCGGATGTTTCGGATGTATATATTGAAGCTTCCCGACGAAAGCGTGCACATCGCCCAGCCCTTCGTTTCGCTCTCTGGGCATGAACGTAAAAAACGGATCCCGGCCCCATTCCCGCGGCATCAGGTATCTGCCTTCTTTGGTGATGCGGGTATAGTTCAGCGAGGTTTCCCAGTTTTTGTTTTTCCAACCGCCTCGGAGTCCGTATGCGCTGGCTGACCAATTTCTCGGCGTGTATTGTTTTATCGGATCGGGTTGATCACCGGTTCCCGTAGCATCTTGCCGCACCCATTGAGCGCCCGTAAACCAGATGCCGGTACTGGATTTATATTCATAGTCGACTTGTACCAACGAGCTGTTGAAGATGTTTTCTGTGTATTGATTCCACCACTGGATCTTCAGGTTCTTCGATTGATATTGAATATTGTGTAAAAGAATGCCTTTTGTCTGCAGGTTACCGGCATAATCGGAGCGTTGTCCGTTTTCATTCACGCCCATGGAATACACACCGATTGAATTTTTCACAGAGTACCAGCGGACGGTTCCTCGGGGCGATACGCCGTAGATGAATCCCGCTTTTACCTGCCAGTTCTTTTTGGATTTCCATTCAGTCCATACACCCTCTACTTCGGTCGGACGCATCCGTCCGTCTTGTAAATTGATAAAGGGTGTGTTCAGCAGTTGTTTGCCCAGGGTGATACTGCTTCGCTTGAATTGGTATCGAATATATAGTTCTTCCAATCTGTCCAGATCGGATCGATTGGTCGGGTTCTCTACGTCATAGAGAGCGATCTCGTAGCGATTGTTTTGTTGCGTGATTGGATCGGGGATACTGAGATCGGTACCGGCCAGATTGTAAATGAAAAATCCGCTGATGCCGGCCTGAAATCCGTGTAGGGGTGCGGTCTGCAATTTGATACCACCGCCTACGGCCCAGGATCGATAATCCTTCAGGTCACCTTCATTGATAGTTGTCATTCCGAAGGATCGGAAATGTCCGCTGATCGTTCCTTTTCGAAACAGATCACCGAATGAGTTGACAACGGCATTAGAATCCTCACTCGTTTTTTTCTGCCAGATATTCGGCTGTTCATTCAGCTCCTGGTGCTGAGCGTTGGCAATAAGCGTTGTCATCAGCAGCAGGCTGCCGATACTAATGCGGAGAAAGGACATAATCGATTATTTCTCGGTATTGCCTTTCCAGCCGTTCATGCCTCCGTCGAGATCGACCACTTTTTTGAAACCCTTTTCCTGCATCAGGCGCGTGGCCGTTTTGCTTCGGCGACCGCTCTGACAAATCAACACGTATGATTTGCTCTGGTCTAATTGCTGGATCTGCTGGAGAAAGTTAGATTCTTGCAGCACATCGATGTGACTAGCACCGGGAATGTGTCCGGATTTATATTCCCCTTCCGTACGAACATCGATCAGGTTCACTTTTCCTTTCGTAGTCATCTCCTGTAATTGAGAAGATCCGATGGACGAGCCGCTTTGCGGAAATTGTTTGTTGCTGCAGGAAGCGAGTCCCAACAGGGCAACAACGACGATCAGGATATTTTTCTTCATGTTGAGTATAAAATTAATTCATCAGAGCTTTCATGTCGAATAATCCGCCTCCGTTATAAAGGTTAGTGATGCCCAGTCCGCTCAGCGTACGCAGGGCCATACCGCTTCGGTTGCCGCTGCGGCAATAGAGCACCACGGGTGATTTGAAGTTGCGGATATCTTCTGCATGGGCCGGTATGGAGTTCAGTGGAATGTTAACGGCGCCGGGAATATGATCTTCGGCAAATTCAAAGGGTTCCCGCACGTCGATGATGCGGGTGCCGGAATGATGAAGTATTTCTTTCAGTGACATGGTCTTTGTTTTGAATTAGAGTAAGGTACTTGGACAAACATAGTCGGTGAGTTGGAAAGAACCGGACTCTTTAATAGCCTTGAATCCGCCTTTCACATCGATCAAATTATCATAGCCGCGGGCACGCAAGATCGAGTTGAAGATCATAGAGCGGTAACCACCGGCGCAATGCACGTAATAAGTTTTGTTCTTATCGAGTTGAGCCATGCTGTCGTTGATGAAATCCAAGGGGGCGTTCTCGGCTTCCACCATGTGTTCGCTCAGGTATTCACTTTTCTTGCGGACGTCAATGATCTCGAGGTTGTCGGCTTGCATGCGCTTCGACAATTCAGCCGTGTCGATCGATTCGATCTGGTCGATCTCTTTACCGGATTTTTTCCAGGCCTCGAATCCGCCTTCCAAATAACCGATGGTATGATCGTATCCGACGCGGGCCAGTCGCGTAACGACTTCTTCTTCTCGACCAGGCTCACAAACCAGCAGGATCTCCTGTTTGATATCGGGGATCATGGCTCCCACCCATGGCGCGAATTGTCCGTCGATCCCAATATTGATCGAATTCGGAACAAATCCGGCTGCAAAGGTTTGTGGGGCACGCGTATCCAATACTAATGCGCCTGTTTCATTGGCGGCTGCTTCGAACGCCTCCGGTGAAAGTGCTTGATTGCCGCGCTCCAGCACGGTATCGATGCTATCATATCCTTCAATGTTCATCATCACATTCAAGGGGAAGTAAGCGGGAGGCGCTACCAGTCCGGTGATCACTTCCTTAATGAACTCTTCTTTTGTCATATCTGCGCGGAGCGCATAGTTGGTCTTCTTTTGATTGCCAAGCGTATCGGTTGTCTCCTTGCTCATGTTCTTTCCGCAAGCACTACCAGCTCCGTGGGCAGGATACACGGTGATATCATCCGAGAGAGGCATGATCTTGGTGCGGAGTGAATCGTATAAGTAAGAGGCCAATTTCTCCTGCGTGAGATCGACTACTACTTTTTGAGCCAGGTCAGGTCTGCCTACATCACCGATAAACAGCGTATCACCCGAGAACAGTCCAATATCTTTTCCGGAGGCATCTTTCAGCAGGTAGCAAGTACTTTCCATCGTGTGACCGGGTGTATGCAATACCTTGATAGTTAGCTCTCCAACTTTGAATTCTTGTCCGTCTGTGGCGATGATGGCATCGAATCCGGGTTTGGCAGTCGGACCGTAAACAATGGGTGCACCGGTTTTCTTGCTCAGGTCAACGTGGCCTGATACGAAATCGGCATGAAAGTGAGTCTCCAATACAAATTTGATCTTAGCACCGTTCTTTGAAGCCTTTTGAATGTAGGGCTCCACTTCACGGAGCGGGTCGATGACAACCGCCTCTCCGTTACTCTCAATGTAATAGGCGCCTTGTGCGAGGCATCCGGTGTAGATCTGTTCGATGATCATAGTATGTGGTTTTTCTTTTTTTGATTGATTGAAGTGCAATGATCGGTCGGTTCATGCTAGCGTACAGTGACTTTGCTCACATTAAGCAGCAACCGGGGTTAAATTCATTTATTTTAACAGCGTAATAATTCTTTCGACCAGAATGTAAGTCCCCATCACCAGTACAAACCACCCGAAACCTTTCTTGAGGGCGGCTCCATTGATACGGCGACTGAGGTTATTGCCGATGAAGATCCCGGCGATGGCGATGGCCGTTACGGCTAGGAGCAAGGACCAATCCATCGTTTTGCCTCCCATCAGATCACCGGTAAATCCGATCAGGGATTTAGCGGCGATGATCAAAAGAGAAGTGCCTACGGCCTGTTTCATGGGGAGTTTGCTGAGTACTACCAAGGCTGGGATGATCAAGAACCCGCCACCGGCACCGACCAGTCCGGTCAATATGCCCACCACGGTTCCTTCGAGTAGGATCAGCGGGTAATTGAATTGTTGAGGTCCTTCCGTAGACTTTTGCGCGGGTTTACCATCACGAATCATGGATATCGAGGCGGCTACCATCAGGATGGCGAACAGTACCATCAGCAGGAGATCCTTTGTTATGTTCAATGTTCCGGCGGTGAACAAGGAGTCCGGTATGGCTGGGAGGATGAATTTTCGGGTGATGAAAACGGCCGCGATGGAAGGGGCCCCGAAAACGATCGCGGTTTTGTAATTGATCAGCCCCTCTTTGTGTTTGGGCCAGGCACCGACCAAGCTCGCCGTTCCGACGATGAATAAGGAATAAGCGGTGGCCAGGGTAGGAGATACGCCGAATAAATAAACCAATACAGGCAGGGTGAGGATGGAGCCGCCGCCGCCGATGAGTCCGAGTGAGAGACCGATCAAAAGCGATGCGAGGTAGCCGAGTATTTCCATGTTGAAATTTTGGCAACACTACGAACCTCTTGCCGGTGGTAATGTGACATTGGTCACGGGACTCACTTAACCACCTCGACCAGGTTGCGGTGCAGCTTGACGCGACCCTGTTGCTCCATTTTCTTCAATAAGCGAGAGATCACTTCGCGGGAGGAGTTCAGGTCGTCAGCGATTTGCTGATGGGAGAGCTCCAACATCTTTTTACCGGTTTGCTCGGCATAGCGTTTCAGGTAGAATTCCAATCGCTCGTCCATGTTCTGAAAGGCAATGTGATCCACCACCGTCAGCATTTCATCGAAGCGGCTTCGATAGGTCTGGATCACGTATTGATACCAACTGCGGTATTTGGTCATCATGGATTCCATGAGTTCCACGGGCACCAATAATACTTCCGTTTCTTCCTCTGCTTTAGCCATGATCTCACTGGTATCGGCTTGCAGGGCACAGATCATGGAGACGGCACAGGCTTGTCCGGCTTGCAGAAAGTACATGAGAAATTCGCCACCCTCTTCGTTTTCGCGATAGATCTTGACTCGACCGGATAAGATCAATGCGGTGGACTTAATGTATTGTCCGGTCCGCAGGATCACTTCGCCCGCTGCGAATGTTTTGTGCATTCCTTTTTCTTCCAGCAGTTCGAGAAGCTCGGGTTCGAATTGCGTATAAATTTTTTTCAGTTCCATGTTTATGGTTGAAGAATTTTTTCCATTTGCTGACTTCGACTTCCTTTGATCAGCAGGTGACAGTCCTTGAACGATTGTTGCTGATACCAATCGCGGGCAGCGGAGGAGTCCGGTAGTGAAACATAAGGGTGCTCGATCTTCATAAAGTCTCCTCCAACGAGCACAACCGCTTTCCAATCGGATTGCCCGATCAGGTTCACGATCTGTCGGTGTTCGTCCAAACTTTCTTCACCGAGTTCGGCCATCGCGCCGAGCATCAATACTTTGTTATCGGCTTGAAGGCGTATCAGATTCTCAATGGCGCCGCGCATGCTGCTTGGGTTTGCGTTGTACGCATCGAGAATGATATTATTGGTTCCTTGCTTCACCAATTGCGATCGGCTGTTGGAGGGGGCATAGGATTCGATGGCCTGTTTGATCTTTTCCGGAGACACATCGAAGTATTGTCCGACGGATACAGCCATCAATACATTCGGCAAATTGTAGTCACCCACCAACTGCGTGCGAATCGTGTCGCTTACCGATCCTTTTGTCATTTCCACTTCCAGAAAAGGTTGTGCCTGCAAGATCTTTCCTTCGATATCAGATTCAGCCGTTCCGTATTTTATGATCGTTTCGATGCCGGTGCTCATGGTGCGGAGGTAGTCATAGTCCCACATGATGAACGCTGTTCCGTTCATCGAACGGAGATGATCGTATAGCTCTCCTTTTCCCTTGCGTACCCCTTCCACGCCACCGAAACCTTCCAGATGCGCCTTTCCGCAATTGGTGATGATGCCATGCGAGGGAGCTGCATAGCCGCAATAGCCGGCGATCTCACGCTGGTGATTGGCGCCCATTTCTACCACTGCTATTTCCGCGTCGAGGGGAATCCGAAGCAGCGTTAGCGGGATACCGATGTGATTATTCAGATTGCCGACCGTAGTAGCGGTTCGATACGTTGTGGACAGTACGGCATGAACCAATTCTTTGGAAGTGGTTTTTCCATTGCTGCCGGTGATACCGATGACCGGAATCTTCAGTTGCTTTCGATGGTGGGCAGCGAGTTGCTGCAATGTGCGTAGGACATTGTCGACGCAGATCGTTTTCCCTTCGATCGAATAGGCCGCTTCGTCAATGATGGCATAGGCAGCGCCCTGTTCGATCGCTTTAGATGCGAATTCATTGCCATTGAATTTTTCTCCTTTTAGGGCAAAGAACAAACAGCCCGGGGTCAGTGCGCGGGTATCTGTTTGTACGTTGGGTTGTTGTAAATAGATCTGATAGAGTGATTCGATCGACATGCGACAAAACTACCAACAAAAAACCCTCCACAGGGGAGGGTTTCGATGAATGTTATTGGGGAAGATCAGCGCTTCTGGCGACGGGTCGGGAAATGCTGTCCGGTCTTGCGACGATTTCCTTCAGGAGATCCGAGGCGGCTCATGGCGCAACGGAATCCGATTGTACT
>CANGZN010000085.1 GCA_947458625.1 Chitinophagaceae bacterium | reverse complement strand
TCCTTCCATTGTTTTTGTGCATGATGCCGTTCGATGTTTATTGTCGGTTTCCTTGATCCAGCGTTGCTACGAGCAAGCAATACGACTCGGTTCAGCGATTCCGGTTATCCCTTCAACCGATAGCATTCGGCTGGTAGAGGGCGAAAGCAGTCACTCTATAGCCCGTAGCAGCGTAAGATTGGTTCAGACCCCACAAACATTTCGAAGTGAGATTTTATTGCCAGCTTACGAAGCAACTTATATGGCCGACTTTACTGATGAGGCCAGTGTAGTGGAGTTTTCCGGGGAGCGCGTACACTTGATTGATGGAGAACAACATAATATCAAGATCACCGGACCGATGGATTTATTGGTCGCTCGAGAGTATTTGCGTACGCTTACGTCATGATTTGATCCAAGCTATCCAAGCAGGCAGTCGATTGATCTGCAACCAGCCATAGAATTCTTTTGCTGAACCGAATCCCTCATAAAAAAATGCTAGGGAAGGGATGTCCGATCCCTCAAAATCCAGGATCCATTTTTTACCAGCGTGATCTTTTATGAATCCATCGATCAAAGCGTGTGAAGCGCCCAGCGTTTTTCCATCGGGGTGATTTCCTACCAGCAGATAATACGCCCGTTCCTGATACAGCAGAAAAATGGCAGAGGCTATCAATTTTCCGTTCAGGCGAACTCCGTAGGTGCAGGCCTTTTTTTCAATCAGCCATCTGTTCATCAACTCGAGAAAAGCCGTTTTTTGTGCTGCTTTGAAATGACCGCGTGGACTTAAATAGGTTTCCGCCAATTCGAAGATTTCTTCAGGTGTGATATTTCGATCGATCACACAGCCGGCTTTTTCAGCTCGAGAAATATTTCGCAGGTGGTTTTGTCTATAGTGCGATCGGATCGGGCTGTAATCTTTTTCTAGCGATAGAAAATAATTAGTTCGCGGCTTGAGCGCAAGAGCGGTAAGGTGACTGGTACAGTAGGGATTCAGGGTGATATCGACCCATCGGATGTTTTTAGGTATAGAGAGCAAAAAACGTTCGCCAGACGCTTCGGAAAGTGACGGACCAAAAATCCCCAAGTAAGGAATTAGAAAAGGTTGATATAAATACCGGATGCCATATTTCTTTCTTACGGGTAATGGCATCACGAACTCATAGTCTCCCAATATTAAGGCTTCCCAACCGGGGGTTAATGCATCCAGATAGTCGGATAGTGCATAGGGACTATGATTGCAGGCGGCAGAAATACATCGATCCCAACGCACGCGGTCGATTTCAAGATTGGGAACATGTCGTATGTGGAGCTCCGTTACCATAGATCAAGTTCCGGTTGTAGGCGTCGAGGATTCCAATTCGTGAGATTGATCTGGAATGATATTTTTTGCCAAAAACGCTTTTTCGGCTCCAGTATCGATTGCACATAATCGCGGTAGGGCTTGCTGTATAGGAGTGGAATGAAAAGCCGGAAATTCCGTTGTAAAAAGGGGAGTTCCAACCCGGCAACATAAAGCCATTGTGTCTCATCCGCAGAAGTAGACGCTCCAATATCAACAAATACATGCAAAGGGATCCGGATCGGCAGCACGCGAAGTGGATTCAGATTGTCCGGCACAGAGCTGCTCAGGTTCAAAGCCATCAGCCAGCGATCGCTTCTTCCTACCGGACTCGCTAATCGGTCGGTCCGCATCTTAAAAGCACCATCCCGGTTCATGATCTGTTGGGAAGCGAATCCTTCAAATGCTGATCGACCTACGAAGTAGTCATGGTAGGTGTAGTCTTCCATACCTGTTGGACCCTGCATCTGTAAATAATATCTCGATTGTCGAAATTTATCTTGTAAGGAGGGGTTTCCTAGATAGAAAAATGTACCCGCAAAAAATCTTGCCTGTAATCCGCCTTTGGCTGGGTAGTTGAAGAATTGTTCAGCCGTCACAGTAGGTCGAACAAAGTTTTTGTTTCCTTCTAGTTTGATCTCTACTCGGTACGGATAGAGCTTCCGATTGTTCTCCGTCACATAACTTACTTGTGCCAGGGAGCGATTTTCTCCGCGTGTGCGATAGTAATTGCGAATGGTCGTATCGGTTCCGATAATGGTCGTATCCCGTTGAAACCGATAACCGGTTTCAGTAAACTGAAACCAGCTGAATTGCAGGTGTCGGTGTTTCGTTGAACGGGCGGTTTCTTTCCAGGTGAGTCTTATGCCCGGTGAAAGTTTAGAGAAACGTTGGGTGATGGATTGTCCGTTCGGTGCGGTGAATCGGTTGAAAGAAAAGGTTGAAAAGCCGATTCCCAGATCGATCCGATTCCAGATACCATCCGGTCGCCATCTGTGATTGATAAAACCGATCCCATTCAATTGCTTAGAACCAATTGCATACAGCGGGGCAATGAACCATTGTAAGTCGTTCAAGGGTAATTTGATGTTAGTGATGCCAAATCCGGCTTGTAACCCATCTGCTCGATTGTATCCAATGAGGGGCATAACGGTGATCTGATTTTTTATGGTAAGATTGGCCGGGGCAGACCAATTAAATATACTTTGCCATTTCCAACCTCGTTTGGGTTCCGGCTGTAGGGGACCTTTTTTATCGAGTAATTGAAACCAATATCCCAGGTCCGCTTTGCTGTGTTGTTGAAGATGTGCTTTGAGGTCAGTAGGGGTGGGATGTTTGAATTTCCAGGTGCGGTAGTAATCCTGCATGGCCCTATCAAAACTGCTTTTCCCCATCATTTTTTCCATACCCTCCATCCACTTTGCAGCCTTCAGGTAAGCGATGGCCGCATAATTCAATAGCGAGAACTCATCAGCAGCCGTTTGTATCGGTTGATCTTTTCTTTCCTGATAAAGGGATTGCAATAACAATTCTTCAGTAGGGTCAGATAAGGTGTTCAATAAACTGCTCTCATAAAAGCTGTTCAATCCTTCATCAAGCCAGGGATAATTTCTTTCGTTCGAGGCCAGTGCGCCATAAAACCAGTTATGGCCGATCTCGTGTATGATGACCGATCGGAGGTCGGTTGTGTCCGAAATTGGATCGATGACGGATAGCATGGGATATTCCATGCCACCACCCGGACCGTCCGCCGATTCCACCACCGAGATCACCGGATACGGGTAGCTGCCGATCCGTTCAGAATAATAATGAAGCGCATCCTTTGAGTGACGAATGGAATGTTGCCACGCATCCTTGAAGGAATTGGTATGATAATGCCAGATCTCTTTGATCGATCCGTCCGACAATCGAGTGGTATCAAATTGGACCTTGTAGTTCGGACTGGCGAACCAGGCAATGTCGTGTACGGAGTCTGCCCGGTAATGCAATGTCTTGAATGGACGCAGTTCTTTTTTATCGGCCGTCCGACTGGTGATGCCGTGATTGCCTTGAAGTCCTCTGGACATTAGCCATACCCTTTCAACGGAATCAAGTAAAATACCCGTTGAGGCTACCACGTATTCCTCCGGCAAGGATATTTCGATTTCATAATTGCCGAATTCGCTGTAGAATTCACCTTGATCGAGGTAAGGCATGGGGTGCCAACCGTCACGATCATATACTGCCGGTTTCGGATACCACTGTGTCACTTGGTAGATATTCAATTTTCCGTGACCACTGCGGGAAAAGGTTGCCGGCAATTGGACGTTGAAGGGTGTTTGAATTTTTATTTTTTGTTGGGGCAGGATCGGTGTAGGTAATATCAGTTTTATGATATCGATATGTTGGGGATGATCGCTGACTTGTGCAGTTTTCCCATCTACCTGAAAAGCCAGCCCATTGAGATATCCTTTTTCTTCCGGTTTAGAAAAGTAGAAGCGGGTGTCACCATTCTCGATCTGTTGTTGTCCGAAGGCCGTTCGCTCTGACTTATAGGCGTTCGGCCAAAGGTGAAACCAGATATAGGTTAAGGTGTCGCTTGAATGGTTCGTGTAATCGATCTCAGTCCATGCTTTCAAAAGATGCAGGCTGTCATCCAATGTTACCCTAATGCGATGATCGACCTGTTGTTGAAAGTATGGTTTTTGCCCATGGATCGGATCCTGAAGCAGTAGTGACAATAGGATAAGTGCATATCGCATGTAGCTTGTCATGTGTGATACCCCGAATTTACTTGCCTTTTCCTTTCCAAATGATCCGTATCGTATGCAGCAGGATCTTGAGGTCCAGTAGGAGGGATATATTTTCCAGATATAATAGGTCGAATCGGCTTCGGTCGATCATTTCCTTCACATTCTCTGCATAGCCAAACTGCACCATGCCCCAGCTGGTGAGACCAGGTTTCACTTGGAGCAAGAATCTGTAGTATGGGTGAATGCGAACGATCTGGTCGATATAATGTTTCCGTTCAGGACGAGGTCCTACAAAACTCATATCTCCCTTAAGAATATTCCAAAGTTGCGGTATCTCATCCAAACGCCATTTTCGAAGGGTTTTGCCGAATCGAGTGATACGCGGATCGTATTCCGAAGAAAGAGCCGGGCCATTGTCTTCCGCCGCCTCGATCATTGAACGAAACTTATATAAGCTGAATGGTTTTCCTTTTCGTCCGATCCGCTCTTGGAGATAGAAAATAGGACCCGCACTGCTTTTTCGGAGCTTGATCATGATCCAGCAGATTATGGGGATCAATAAAATACCTCCGAGCAGCGAAAAGATTATATCCATCAATCGCTTGATATTGCGTTGCCAGGACGGCATTCTGGCTGTATAGATCTCCACCAGCGGAGTGCCCAGAACATTATTTGTCTTGACGGATCCGGAGAGGATGTCAAGCATATCCGGTACCATTCGTATTTCCACCTCGAGGTTCATCAGTCGATCGACAGTCGGTTCGATCCATTCAGCGGATTTATTGCTTGGCGCAAGAATGACCAGCCGGATCTGTTTTTGATGTACGATCGATTCTAGTGCCTCCAGATTGCCCAGAGACGGTAAATTGGTCAACTCCTCCGGAAGATGAGTATTGTTTTCATTGATAAATCCGATACATCGGTATCCACCATCTCGCAAGTTCAATTGCTGATCATCGACGATCTCTTGACAGATATCGACCTTACCAATGAGTAGGGTGTTGAAATGTACCCGACCGCTCAATAATTGTTTTTTGAAATGATTCAGCAGTAGCAGTCTGCCTGCTGAAATCAGAGCCGTCAGGATCCCGATTTGCTGTAGCGACTCCGTGTAGGATGCGCTATCTGTAATTGCCTTTGCTCTTGTCAGCAATGAGATCGCATATAAAATGAAAACACCGATGAGAACTGTGAGTAGCGTTCGGGCCAACTCTAACAATCTTGATTTGTGATACAACTCCTGATAACTGCCGGAGAGTGCAAAGAGGAATGACCAGAATATACAGGTAATGCCGATTAGTAAAGAGTCAATCTCCAATCCATGAAGCCTGCGGATAATGAGATAGCCAATGAAAACGCCTAGGATATCGGTGAAGATATACAGCCAAACGGGGAAGGACTTTCCGCTGGGTCTCATTCGTGCATACCATTTTTGGCGATGCGCTCTAATATTCGATGGGCTACATCCAGGGCGAGGAGTCCGTCGGTTTCATTTACTATCGTACGGGTATTGTGCTCGATCGAGTATTTAAATGCCAATAGTTCTTCTTTGATGGCATTGTGATCCTGTACCTGTGGGTTTCGAATGGCGATGGTTTTATGTCCGGTTGGGGTTGGAATTTCGAAGGTGAATGCGTTGGGGTCCTCTCCCAGATCCATTTGTATGACCTCTGCTTTTTTGTCCAGGAAATCGATGCCGATGTAAGCATCTTTTTGAAAGAGCCGCATTTTGCGCATCTTCTTCATGGAGATGCGGCTGCTGGTCAGGTTAGCGACACAACCATTGTCGAATTCGATGCGGGCATTGGCGATGTCGGGTGTGTCGGTAAGTACGGCTACGCCACTGGCAGAGATCGTTCGTACATCGCTTTTCACCAAACTCAAGATGATGTCGATGTCGTGGATCATGAGATCCAGTATGACGCTAACTTCCGTCCCGCGTGGATTGAATTGAGCCAACCGATGCACCTCAATGAAGAGGGGTTGTAAGCCAAGATCTTTTACTGCCATGAACGCCGGATTGAAACGTTCTACATGTCCCACTTGAAATTTGATCCCTGATTCCTGCGCCAGCTTCACCAGCGTTCTTGCCTGTTCGGGGGTTTCGCAGATCGGTTTCTCTACAAAGACATGTTTTCCTGAGCGGATGGCTAATTCACAGATTGAAAAATGGTGGTCGGTGGGGGCAACGATGTCTACCGCATCGCAGTTCAAGATGAGCGATTCAGGGTCCGAAAACCTTTTTATGCCATAATTTTCAGCAACAGCAATCGCCTGCTCATCGTTCGGATCAAAAAACCCGACCAGCTCTACGCCGGGGATCTCTTTCCAGTTGTTCAGATGGAATTTACCGAGGTGGCCAACACCTAATACGCCGATTCTTAACATGGGCGTAAAGTTACCCTCGATGATTTTGGCTCTTGTTCTTACTTATCAACAGAGGGGGTGGGGGGAAGATGAAGGATGAAGGATGAAAGATGAGAAATAGAGGAAACAAAAAACCCCTCATTTGAGGGGCTTCTTGCGGACCGGACGGGAC
Source organism: Chitinophagaceae bacterium (assembly GCA_947458625.1). Classification (GTDB taxonomy): domain Bacteria; phylum Bacteroidota; class Bacteroidia; order Chitinophagales; family Chitinophagaceae; genus JJ008. Next base: position 701 of record CANGZN010000085.1, on the reverse strand, counting down.
TCGAACCCGCGACCTCCGCCGTGACAGGGCGGCATTCTAACCAACTGAACTACCGATCCGTTGCCCGGAATTTTCCGGGAGTGCAAAGATAGGAGGGAGCGGTTTTTGCCCCAAATGATTTTTCAAAATTTGAGGATCGGTTCGGGGATTTTGGTCTTGTCCACAGCAGCGAGTTTCGAGCGGTCAAACCCCTATTTTTGTCACCTAACTCTAGGTATGCCCACCGATAAGAACCGCCAGTACATCGACTTTGAACAGCCCATCAAGTCCCTGATCGAGGAGATCATGGATCTGGAGGAAAAGGCCCAGAAAAGTCAAGTTGATTATTCCGACGTAATCAACGGTCTCCGTCATGAAGTGAATGCCAAGCGTCAAGACCTGACAAAAACACTTACGCCTTGGCAAAAAGTGCAACTTAGCCGGCACCCCGACCGTCCCTATACCCTCAAGTACATTGAGAAAATGACGACCGATTTCGTAGAGTTATTCGGCGATCGGAACGTCAAGGACGACAAAGCCATGGTCGGTGGATTCGCAGACCTGGACGGGCAGACGGTCATGTTCATCGGACAACAAAAAGGAAGCAATACCCGACTTCGTCAACTGCGCAATTTCGGGATGGCCAATCCCGAAGGTTACAGAAAAGCCCTTCGGTTGATGAAGCTGGCCGAAAAATTCAATAAGCCTGTCGTTACACTGAT
>CANGZN010000084.1 GCA_947458625.1 Chitinophagaceae bacterium | reverse complement strand
CGGGTATTCCCGGATTACAATGAGATGGCAGATGCAAAAGCCCTGCTGGAAAGTGTTACCCGCAGCTTCGGCTATCATTATGGTGTTCGTCGCAAAGTGCGTGTCAATACGATCTCTCAGTCGCCCACCCGTACAACAGCCGGAAGCGGCGTGAAGGGCTTTGATGGTTTCATTAATTATGCAGAAGCCATGAGTCCGCTCGGCAACGCAACTGCTGAAGATTGCGCGAATTATTGCGTCATGTTGTTCAGCGACATGACCCGCTACGTCACGATGCAAAATTTATTCCACGATGGCGGATTCTCTTTTACGGGAGTAACGCAGCAGGTGATCGAGAAAATGGAATGATCCTGTCAAGAAGTCAAAATAAAAAACCTCCCGATTCGGGAGGTTTTTTTATGAGTTGATCGAGCCGTCAATATTCATCTTCGTTGAAGAGAAAATCGTCTTGTGTTGGGTAGTCGGGCCAGATGTCTTCGATCGATTCGAACACATCACCTTCATCTTCGAGTTCCTGCAGGTTCTCTACTACTTCCAGCGGGGCGCCGGATCGGATCGAGTAATCGATCAATTCATCCTTGGTCGCCGGCCAAGGCGCGTCTTCTAGGTATGAGGCAAGTTCCAAAGTCCAAAACATGGATATCGTTATTTTCCGCGAATGTAGGCAGAATATCCTATTTGCCAAATCCCTTCAAAGGGGTATCCTCACTGATTTTTTTGAGTAGCTTCGAGTTTCTAATCATAGCGGTGATTCAAGGGAAAAACATAACGAAAAAATTCGGCGATTTGCCGGTGTTGCGTGGAGTAGACCTGACCGTACAAACTGGCGAAGTGGTGTCGTTAGTCGGACCCTCCGGTTCCGGCAAAAGCACGTTGTTACACATTTTGGGAACATTGGACACGCCGGATCAGGGGTCAGTGGAGATCGCGGGCACTGAGGTGACTCGCTTATCCCGAAAAGAATTGGCGGCCTTCCGAAATCGATCTATTGGTTTTGTTTTTCAATTCCATCACCTCTTACCTGAATTCAGCGCGCTGGAGAATGTTTGTATTCCCGGTTGGCTCGGAAAACGTTCCCGTTCAGAAGTGAAGCGAGAGGCAGCGGAGTTGTTGGAATTATTGGGGCTGACCGCACGCATCGATCATCGCCCGAATCAACTCTCCGGGGGAGAACAGCAACGCGTGGCCGTTGCCCGAGCGTTGATAAACAAACCGGCCGTGGTATTTGCTGATGAACCCACCGGAAATCTTGATACCCATACCGCGCAGGAATTACATCGATTGTTCTTCGACCTGCGCGATCGATTCAATCAAACGTTTTTGATCGTGACACACAATGAGGAATTGGCCTCCCTGAGCGATCGTTGCTTGCGGATCCGGGACGGACAATTGGGCTGATATCAATCAGGGATGTGAGAGGTACCAGGTTCTCAATTCATCGAGCGTATTGGTCACCTTAGTGTTGTCAGTCCACCAGTCATGAAACGTGAACGGATAGGTCACCAGCCTTCGATCCGCTCCTAGTGTGCCCAACCGGGAGAAGAGAAAACTACTCTGGTCCGGATTTACAATCGGATCCAGCTCACCATGAAAAAAGATCGTAGCAGGAGAACTGGCAGTAGCTTGGTATTGCGGACTGCAAGATTTGTATCGCTGTTCGGTAGCGGGTGTTACAGGTATCAATGAAACGCCCAGATAGGTGGTGAGTACGGTTCCGTATACCACGTTGTTGTAATAGGCCAGGTTGTACAGATCGGTGGGGCCGGCCAGTGAGCCAACAGCTTTGACCTTGCCAGTTGAGTTTCGGGTGTAGCTGTAAGCAAGGGATAAATGACCTCCGGCACTATGGCCGACCAAATAAACTTTTTGATCACTGAAAGTATAATAGGAGGCTTTACGGAAGCAATGTTGGATCGCACTATCCAGGTCGTCCAATTGCATCTTATAGTTATCCGGGTTGTTGGTGGTGAGTCGATAGTTCACATTTGCCACCGCAAATCCGCGTTGTTTGAGTCCGTTCAGCAAGAACTGTAATTCCCCTTTATCACCCGTTACCCATCCGCCACCGTGTACAACGATAACCAACGGTGTTTGACCATTTCGGGTACCGGGCAAACCCAGGTTGAATTTCTGAGCGGGGTCATTGCCGTATGACAAATTGTTGATCACGGTGTCGACCAAAGGAAATGTTCCGTTGGGGGGTGGATTATCGGGTTGGCAGGCTGTAAATCCGAAAACGATCGACAGGGTCAGGAGGAGTCGGTTCATACAGGAGGGTTGAACCATAAAGTAAAGAGAAACGCTTCTTATCTGTTGTTAAAATCCTACATCCTTGGTTTCCAGGGGATTTCAGGGGTGTTAAGTTGTTGACCGGCGTATCGGGATAAGACAAACAGATAGTCGCTGAGGCGATTCAGGTATTGAATGATAAGTGGTGCAACCTCTTCTCCTTCCAGTTCCAATCGGACGCAGTGACGTTCGGTGCGTCTGCATACGCAACGTGCGATATGGAGATGAGAAAGTGTTGGGTGTCCGCCTGGCAGAATAAAATTTTTCATGGGCGGCAATTCTTGAGTCATTCGATCGATCTCCGTCTCCAGTAAACGGATATCCGTGTCTTTCAGATCGGGCAGTTTCATGCCGGGTTCTTTGACCGGATCACAAGCCAAGGCAGATCCGATGGTAAAGAGCCTGTCCTGTGCTTCGCGTAATGTTTGTTGTCCGGTGGGATCCGTCAATAGATCGATACAGAGGCCGAGATAGGAATTCAATTCATCCACGGTGCCGTAGGCCTCGATGCGGAGATGGGATTTGGGGACTTTTGTTCCCCCGATCAGGGATGTTGTACCGTCGTCTCCGGTTTTGGTATAGATCTTAAGGGCCATTCAGGTGGTGTATTGAGAGACTAACAACGAGGGTCGGGGAAGGTTTGAAAAGAATCAGGCAATTATTTGCCGCGGTTGATTTTGTTTATCGCTTTCGATCACTCCGTCGCGTAAGCGTACCACACGTCTGGCATGGTTGGCAATGTCCTCTTCATGGGTGACGATCACGATCGTATTGCCTCGTCCGTGTATCTGATCGAAGATTTCCATGATCTCGTACGACGTTTTGGTGTCGAGGTTTCCGGTGGGCTCATCGGCGAGGATCAATGAGGGGTCGTTCACCAGTGCCCGCGCGATTGCCACACGTTGACATTGTCCGCCCGATAATTCATTTGGCTTGTGATGACTCCGGTCGCCCAGGCTCACCAGATCAAGCATAGCCATGGCTTTCTCGGTCCGCTCTTTTTTCTTCATGCCTGCATAGATCAGCGGCAGCGCTACGTTTTCAACGGCTGTAAGTCGAGGTAGTAGGTTGAATTGCTGAAATACGAATCCGATCTCTTTATTTCGAACCTCTGCCAGTTCATCATCTTTCATCTGACTCACATCCTGCTGATTGAGGATGTATTGTCCGCCGGAGGGCGTATCCAGACACCCGATAATATTCATCAGCGTACTTTTTCCGGAACCAGACGGACCCATCAAGGCTACATATTCATTCCGACTGATGAGCAAGGAAAGGCCTTTCAGGACCTGCAATTCATGCTTGCCCATAAAATAACTCTTTTGGATCTGCTCTAGCCGGATGATCTCGTTCGACATAATGGTATCGGAAGATTTTGCGATCGCTCGGTTCCGAAAGGCAAAGATAAACTCAACTGAGCACTAATCAGTAACTTGCCCGCTCATGAGTGCAACTAGAAATATCGTAATGAGTGGCATCCGTCCCACCGGGTATTTACACCTGGGTAATTATTTTGGGGCCATGCGCAATTATGTCCGCATGCAGGATGAATATCCTTGCTTTTTCATGGTGGCCGACCTTCATTCGCTCACCACACACCCCGACACCCGAGCCTTGTCGGAAAGTGTCAGACGAGTATTGGCGGAAAACATCGCCTGCGGACTGGATCCGGAAAAAGTAGCGCTCTATTGCCAGAGTCATGTACCTGAAACAACGGAACTATATCTGTATTTCAATATGCTCGCCTATAAAGGTGAGCTGGAGAAGACGACCACCTTCAAGGACAAGGCTCGTTTGCAGCCGGACAATATCAATGTGGGATTGTTGACCTATCCTGTTCTCCAAGCGGCCGATATTCTTTTGCACCGTGCCCATTTGGTGCCAGTAGGAAAAGATCAGGAGCAGCACCTGGAAATGTCCAGAAACTTCGCGCAACGGTTCAATCACCGGTACGGGGAGGTATTTCCTGAGCCGCAAGCGTTCAATTACGGACAGGAATTAGTGAAAGTGCCCAGTCTGGATGGAGCCGGGAAGATGAGTAAAAGCGAAAATCAGAATGCTACACTTTATTTGGCGGATGATGACGAAACGATCCGTAAAAAGCTGATGAAAGCGAAAACAGATGCCGGTCCGACCGAACCAAACCAGCCGAAACCGGATTATATTGACAATCTTTTTTCACTGATGCGATTGGTGAGTTCATCAGAGGTGGTGGCTGAGTTTGAGGAAGCGTATACGGGTTGCACGATCCGGTACGGCGATATGAAAAAGCAATTGGCAGAGGATATGGTGAGATTCATTTCACCTATTCGGGAAAGAGCTGCTGCGATCCATCAAGATGATGCATACCTGAAAAAGGTTATGCAAATCGGGGCGGAGAAGGCCCGCGAGAGCGCCTCTAAGACCATGGTGCAGGTGCGTGCTGCCATGGGGTTAAACTATTATTGATTTTTGATCCTTAAAGGGGCTGATTCCGAAAAATCGGAGTATTTTGTCCGCCCGGTCGGATGGGACCGGTAAGTACGATTATGGCAAAGGCAAAAAAAGCGAAACACATCGCAATCGCCGGTAACATCGGTGCCGGCAAGACGACTCTCACCGAAATGCTCAGCAAGCATTATCGCTGGATCCCTCATTTCGAGGATGTCGATCACAATCCCTACCTGATGGACTTCTACGAGGACATGCCCCGTTGGAGTTTTAACCTGCAGATCTACTTTCTGAATAGCCGTCTTCGCCAACTGGTGGAGATCCAGCAGGGTTCGGAGACCATCATTCAGGACCGAACCATTTACGAGGATGCGAACATCTTTGCGCCCAACCTGCACGAGATGGGTCTGATGAGCAAACGCGATTTCGATAACTATTATGAATTCTTCCAGACCCTCAAGACACTGGTTCAACCGCCGGATCTGCTGATCTACTTACAGGCATCGGTTCCGACGCTGGTTGGACAGATCCAAAAACGCGGACGTGATTACGAAGAGAACATCCGTCTCGACTACCTCAAGCGCCTCAACGACTACTACCAGAAATGGATCGCAGATTACAAAGAAGGCCGTCTACTTATCATTGATGTAGACAAGCTCAAGTTTGGCGAACGCGAAGAAGACCTCGGCGAGGTGATCCGTCGCGTGGATGCCGAACTACACGGATTGTTTTAAGCCTTCGGGGCAGCGGCCATTATCTCTTCGCTGACGCCACTTGCGTATTTCTCAAAATTCTTGACGAATAGTCCGGCCAGGTATTTTGCCTTTTCGTCGTAGGCTGTAGGATCACTCCAAGTATTACGCGGGTTCAGTATTTCAGCGGGTACACCCGGACATTGATCCGGTATCGCCAATCCGAATACCGGGTCATTCGAATATTGTGCTGCATCTAGTTTGCCGTCCAAAGCTGCCGTGATCATGGCCCGTGTATAACTTAGTTTCATTCTGTTTCCGGTTCCGTAGGCGCCGCCGGTCCAACCGGTATTGATCAGCCACACATTCACTTTGTTCTCCTGCATCTTCTTTCCAAGCAGGTGTGCGTACTCGCCCGGATGCAGGGGAAAGAAAGGCGCTCCGAAACAAGCACTGAAAGTAGGTTTGGGTTCCGTCACACCCGCTTCCGTTCCGGCCACTTTTGCCGTATAACCGGAGATGAACTGATACATGGCCTGGCCGGGATTTAATTTAGAGATCGGAGGAAGCACCCCGTAGGCGTCGCAAGTAAGAAAGAAAATATTCTTAGGTAATCCACCTACTGAAGGATCGACCGCGTTGCTGATGTGATAAAGCGGGTAGGATACGCGCGTGTTTTCTGTGATGCTTCCATCTTCAAAGTTGACCTTCTTGGTGTCCGGGAAGAAGACGACGTTTTCCAATAGGGCACCCGGACGGATCGCCCGGAAGATCTCAGGTTCTTTTTCTTCGGTCAGATCGATCGTTTTTGCATAACAACCACCTTCGAAATTGAAAATACCGTCATTCGACCAGCCATGTTCGTCATCGCCGATGAGTTTGCGGTTGGGGTCAGCACTGAGCGTTGTTTTACCTGTACCACTTAGACCGAAGAAAATAGCGGTGTCTCCATCTTGGCCAAGATTCGCACTGCAATGCATAGGCAGAACCCCATGGTCTTTTACCAATACGTAATTGAGAATGGTGAATATGCCTTTTTTGGTTTCTCCGGTATAGCCGCTTCCGGTGATCACGATCTGTTTGTCACTCATCGATACCACGGAGGCATTTTGCTGGCGGGTTCCGCAACGCTTGGCATCCAACTCCAATCCGGGTACGGAGATGACCGTCCAATCGGGGGTGAATCCCTCCAGATCGGTATCGGCTGGGCGGATGAACATGTTATGGGCAAATAGGTTGGTCCACGGCTTTTCTGAGATCACCCGCACCTTCAGACGGTAACGCGGATCGGCACAAACGTAGCAGTCACGGACCCATACTTCTTTTAAGGTGCTCAGATATTGTTTGGCATCCTCCCGGATCAGTCCGAACGATTCAGGAGAGATCGCTTGGTTGAAATCATTCCAATTGACTGTCTGATCGGTCAGCGCATCCCGTACCAAAAACTTATCCTTGGGGGAGCGACCGGTGAAGGCTCCGGTCTTGATCACCAGTGCCCCGGAGTCGGCCAATATTCCCTCCTGGATCCGAAGCGTATCCTGCACCAATGCCTCAGTAGAGGATTGATAATGAACCTGTGTATTGGGCTGGATCTGCCATTCGGGTAATTGAATAGTACGTGCTGACATTCGTTCGTATTTGAGGGTCAAAACTACCGCATTTTCAAAAAACGGGTCAACAAAACAGAGCTATTTTTCGTTTCGAATGAGCCCGCTCGGCCGCCTTGAACGTCATTTTTTCCATTAATTTCGAAGGAGTTATAAATTTTTATATGAAATACCTGCCATTGGATCCGGCTTTATTTACGCAGAACCGGACCCGTTTCCAGTCCCGCATGAAAAAGAACGCCATCGCCATTTTCGTGAGCAACGATGAGGTGCCCG
>CANGZN010000083.1 GCA_947458625.1 Chitinophagaceae bacterium | reverse complement strand
GTTTGAAAAGATATGTAACTCACATTGAAGGAGCCCATCGCATACGGATTCAATCTAGCCAGTCCGGAAGAGCCGGTTGTATCCTTGTATAATTCGGAGTACTGCTTGTCAAATGTTTTATCAAGATTCAGATCGATGTTGAAATCACGGAAAGGCGTCACTTGTGCCGTTAGGTTCAATCGCTGATTATAACGCTGCTGGATCATGGCACTGACCAGTGAATCACGCGACAACAAACCATTAGCCCCAAATCGATTGATCCAACTCGTATCGGGCTGATAACCGAATATATATCCAAAACCAGGCTGACCACTTCGGATATTCGAACCCATCAAGATGGTACTATCCATATAGCCCGGCAATGTGGTACCAAAATCTTCTGTATACTGAATACCGACACGCTTCACAGAGGTTGCCAGCTGCGCAATGAAGCGTGGTAAACCACCGACCTCCGGTAGCGGTTTCATCGAGTTTGGAATACGAGGCTTCTTGATCTTCCGCTTTTTGATCCGAACGATCTTGCCTTTTTTATTTCGGATCGTGTCATAGCGATACTTGGGACCATCGGTACCCGGTGTCATTTCTGCGTTCGGCTGCGGCTGACCGGTGCCGGACTCGGTACGTTCCTTATTTTTCTTGCCGCCTCCTGAGGACTTATCACCCTTACCCCCTCCTCCTAATGAGCCTTCACCGCCAGACTGCCCTTGGCTCGCTCCCCCAGCATAAACTGCCCGGAGGAAACGAGACTTATTATATAAATCTTCAAACTTCAATTCCCCATTCAGCGTACGCGTTTGGGTATTGCTTAACGTATTTCCCTGTGGTTTGGCCAAAAGAGATGCAGTCAGCCAGTTGTACTTGGTGTTGTAACTGGCGCGTACGGAGGTCCAGCTCAACAACGGAATCTTGTTCGTAGGCACGTTGTAGTTGACAGTTACATCCTGCGCATAATTGGTATTACGCCCACCCTTGAATAAGTTGGAACGCACCGAATCTTTTTTCGCATCCGTATCGATCCGGCCGGCCGGCTCATCGATACGGGCATTGTTGGTTGCATTAAAATCGATGGAGATCGAACGGGTCAGATTCCACTGCATAATGTAATACCGATCGAACGTGAAATACTTATTATACGTTTCCGGTACCCGATACGGACCGCCGCCTACATTACGCGGACGAGTCGCACCGAACTGCCGAAATACGTCGGCCCGGAAACTCATTTGCGATGGGGCGTAATTGAAATTGAACTCTTTCAACAAAGCCAACCAAGGTGAGTTGGATTTGATAAGCTTTCGGAAGGGCTCCACGGGTTGAACCTGAGGCGCATAACTATATCCGAGTGCACCCCGCGTGCGCCGCATCTCATCTCGTTCGATAAGCGGGTTATGACTCATGGTCTGGATATACGAATAGTTCAGATCGAAATTCGAAAGCGACCAGACCTTAGGCTTTTTACCGTCCGTCTTGATCTTCTTGACATTCGTGAAATTGAGTGTCTTGATGGTCGTTACATCCTGAGCATCGTTTCTTATTGAATCCCGCTTCTCAGCATCCGCCAAACGCAATTTTTGCTTCAGCACCAGATCGAGGTCATAAGGATCATATTCTGGCGTACTGCTGCGGTGACTGATCGCGGCATACATCGGCAATTGAATACCCAACTTCTTCGGCAATAACTTGCCAAGCTCCAGATTCAATGAAGCGTCTACCGTGTAGACATCTTCCCGACTGCGCTCGTTGACACGTTGTTCCAAGGTGCCAAATCCTCGAGAACGAGCCGTACCGGAAAGTGAGAGCGTACCCAGATCTGCCAGGCGAATATCGGTACGGGCCAAGGCCGACCACCCACCTCTTTCATCCAACTGTTGCAATCGAAGCTCATTGAACCAAACCTCCGTGCACATGGCCTCTTGTGTTGTGTTCTCAACGCCCAACAACATTCCCCTCACTTCGCCCAGGTTTGGATTTCCTATGATCGCATATCGGCGACCGCTTGGCAAGGTTTCGCTATAGTATTGAGATGGAGATACACCCAGTTTGTTGCGACGGGTTTTCAAGTCGGTCAGTTCGGCTAGATCGAAGTCAAGATTATTGTCAGCTGGCCAAATCCGCAAACTATCCCGCTCACCGAAAGGGGTGATCTTCAACGGGATCTTCACTTCATAATAGTTTCCGGAAAAATCATTTCCGATACGAACCACAGCGTTGAGCTCACCGAACTGTATCGGCTGCGCTCCTTGCACATCCTCGGCATGTATAAACATCGATAAGCGCGCATACTGTCGCATATCGATGTTCATCGTCTTGAAAATACCGCGCGACTCATACTGAGGCAATCCGCAGACCTGCATACTCACCGATTGCTCATTTAGGAACAAGGCCACATTATTATTACTCAACTGTTGCTGCCGCTCAATACCGGGCGGAATGCGATAAACGATCGGCTGGCGTTGATCATTCTCCTCCACATTCACCGCAAGTACATTCACGTTCACCGGGTCGGGTAGCGGCACCGGTACAAAGTTTCCGGTGGTATCGATATTGTTCCGGTATTTACGCCACTGATTACGGACCAATTCCAATTTTCCGAAACGAAGCACGACTGAATCCTGAAAGCCGGACATGAACATCCGAATGAAACGGATCGACTTAAAATCCGGGATATTACCCACCTTACGCTGATACTGTTCAACGGGAATACGGAAAAGATACCAACGCTCGGTACGGGACTGACCATTGGCCAATGTTACGGTTGGGGTACGAACATCGGTGATGAAGTTTGATCCCACACTCATATTGGGAAGGATGTCCACTCGGTACTGGAAGTACTCCTCCACCTCATTCATGGTATTATCTCGATTCAACTCTTCTGCATCCGGATATTGCGTAAAGGCATTGACGAATTGAGTGCTGCTGCTCGCCACGGGGGAATTCCCATGGGGATTGTTGATGTTCTTGTACCGTTGCAAAATTCCAGCTACGGGTGATTGATCGAAACTAACATCTCGATACGCCTTGAAATTATCCCCGGAAGGATCATTAAGCGCCTGCTGAAAAATTGAGGAACTTGATCCGAATGTGGTCTGCAATGAGTTGATGTACGATTGAAATTTCGTTTTCTCATTGTCATCGGTTAACCCGTCAAAGCCGACATCCTGATACTGACGATCATCGGGGATGGTACTAAAGGCATTTGTAACCTGTAAGGGGATGGAAGGCACCTTACCCCAATTCGTGGAACTATCCACGCGCACATTATTAGTAGGAGTAGGCAAGCCATTTTCATACTGACGTTTACCGTCCCGCAAAATATCCTCTGAAATATTTCCCAAGTTGAAGTAGAGCTGACCACCGAACGGATTTCCGGTGTTGGCCAAGTAGGGATCCTGCAACCAGAATTCGATGTACTCAATGTTGCCGGTCTCAAAATCAGTTTGATCGATGTTGCGCATCAACCCACCCCAGGACTGACGCGGATTCAGCAATCGTCCGTTTGCATCTACCCGCGTATTGCGATTCTCAAAATTATAGGGCCCGCGATCCTTTGGATAATACGCCAGGTCAAATGTGGTGAGCAAGCCCTCACCGAACTGGGTACTCCGACGAGGGAATATCTCTTTTTGCAACACCTGCCGCGTTTCAGGCCTTGACAATTCATCCAAATTATTTTGCAGCGGGTTATTCGGATTTCGACGCTCCTGCAAGATGGGCTCAATGTTATACCAGGCAAGCTTAGCACGATTATATCCGGAGCCGAGGTCATTGTTCAAGGATGCCTCGGGGAACAATCCGTTATTCTGCGGAATGGAGGCCAAGGTCCAGCTGATCAACGGGAAACGCAGATCGATGCCCGCACGAGATCCCTCAAAATCATCTAAGTAAACTTGTCCGGACCGATCACGTGATCCATCCGCAGTTGTTCCATCGATCTGACGAGCATGGCCGGGCTGCAACACAGCCGCCTCTGCATAGGAGGTGATCGAAGAAGGTGCTTTGGTTGAATAGAAAGGAAGTTTATCCAGCAACTTGGTGAGTCGAGGCACCTCACTGTTGTAATCCAGATCAAACCCATACATCGTATTTCGGATCGGATCTTCCCCATAGAGTTGCTTGATAAAGAACGGACGCTCACCCAAGCGAACAACAGTACCCCCCAATGTCAATTTTTTACTCGCCAGATAATCGAGCCGTAACCCTAAGAAGTTACGTTGCTGAAATCCAAAGGCTTGATTGTTTTCGTAATTGATGTTGACAGGTACACCTGAACTGATGATCGATTGGTTGATGATCCGCAACGTACCCAGGTCATAGTTGATCTCATAGTCAACATTTTCAACCAGGACTTGTCCGCCAGCGGTAACAGACACCGACCCTCTCGGGATATTGAAACCCAATTGATATTCGGCCGTACCACCTGCACCACCGGGTGGACCCGCCATACCCCCACCACCGCCTCCAAAACCGGAGGACTTAGATCTACCCACGATCTTGAATCGATTCAAGTTGGCATAGGTCTGTGCAATGGCCTTGATCGTATCGTATAGTGGATAATACAAATATTTATCCCGCACGGTGGCGTTGGGATATACATATTCCAAATCTCTTCCAAAAGGCTCCAACACCGGAAAAATGACTCGGCTTTGCTGCGAGATCACGGTATATCCCTCCAGGAAATCAAAGACGCCGTCGGGCTGAGGATCGTTCTGGTTGTTCAAACGATCCAAATTCACCAGCGAAATGATAGGCTGCCCTTTATACGGGTCAACAACATCTGCTGGAGGTAGGTATCTTTTCTCGCCGAAGCTGGGTTCTTCGTAAAGCAGATCGAGTGTGAAGTCCTGTCGTTCGAGCTGACCGAATCCGACTGAATACACATTCTTCATCATCAGTTTCCAAATGGGAAGATTGGTCCGCTGCGAAGTCGCCTTCAACAATTTCAGGAAGAGAATGCGTTGTGAGTTGCCGGTCGTATCGGGCGGTACATCCTGCGAAAATTCACCCACTTGAAAAACGCGTCCGTTGTACGTGTATTGGAAGGCAACGCCCAACACCTCATCGGGTTGGAGCGGTTGATTCAGGGAGAGGAAGCCGATCTGCTTGTTGAAAAAATAGTCGGTGGGTTGAAGTTTACGGGCGAATGTTTTCTCAAAGTCCTGCACCGGTGAAAGACCCAGATTACTGAGTTCATTTTGGGTCAGAGATGAATTCCGGTAGTTCGGATTGGAGGTGAGAATGCGGTAGAGATTATTTGCATCGTTTCTGGGAAGATTATCGCCAACACCGGCCAGCAACGGACTATACGGATTCCGTTCGCCCAGATCCATAAAGGCGGCAACATCCCTTGTATCGGTCGTGCTTCCATTGCGATTCGTCACCCAGACTTCAACTCGTAGGATCTGTACACGTGAATTCACAATAGGCAGCTGCTTCATGGCTGTATTGTAATTCTGCTGGAAGTATTCAGCCAGTAAAAAGTGTCTATTCTCATCGTACTCATCGGCCTTCAGCGAAAATCGCTGCGCCGTAGTACCACCTTGCAATCCCATGGTTTGTCGCTGCGATTGCTGATTCGCCAAAACCGTGGTAACGAAAAGCTTTCCGAACTGCAATTGTGTTTTAACGCCGAATAAAGATTGGGCGCCGGGGATCAATGTTCCTTTGGATGCGAAAGATGTATTTCCCGCCTGAAACTGTCGGATGATATCATCATCTTTTCCCTTGAAGTCCAGCTTGAGCTGATTCTCGAAATTGAAATTGGCGAGTGTGTTGTAGTTGATCGGCAATTTGAGTTTCTCTCCGATCTGTGCATCCATCTGCAACTGGGAGTTCATGTTGAAATCAAATCCCCCGTTACGTCTTGCCCGTTCAGGCAAGGTGGGGTTGCCGATGTTCTGCCCTTGATACCCGGCCAGAAAATCAACGTAACCGGAAGGTTTGATATCGATCTTCACTTTGCCATCCGGACCGGTTCCCATGATGCGATTGAACCAGTCGTTCGAAACCCGAAATTTAGGTTTGTCGATCTTCCGATTCATGCTGAAAAGTAGATCGGCTCGTTTACGGAAATAATCCGATTCGTCTTTTCGACCCTGCCATTGACGAAACTCTTCTGGGGAGAATGCAGCAGACGGACGGTATAAACGATCACCAACCGTTTCTCTCAGGATATACTCCCCGCTGCGCGGATCGTACTCGATCCGTTTGCGTAAGAAACCGGTATCTCTGAAATCGAACGCATGTGAGCGACGAGCGCCGATGAGATCACCGTACCGATCATACAATGGATAACGAAGCGTATCGCGTTTGCGACTGGAATCCGGACGTGCCTGCGCCGATGCCTCAACGACAAAGAGCAGCGGAATAAGAATTCCCAAAGAAAAAATATGTGCAGTCCGAAACTTCAAAACTCAGTCAGTTGGTTGAACCACCTTATACCCCGCGGAGGGCTTTTTTGATCAGCGACTCCACCGTTATATCGGGCTCGGCCTGGCGTACCTTTTCGATCGCTTGCGAAGCAGTACTTCTGGGGATACCCAATGCGGTCAACGCCTCTAACGCATCCTGATGCAAAGTATTGTGAATCAGGGGCGAAATATTTACTTCCGGGGCCCCTTTTCCGAGCTTATCCTTCAGTTCAAGCACCAGGCGTTCGGCTGTCTTTTTGCCGATCCCTTTCACCTTTTCCAAACTTCTCACGTCACCCTGTACAATGCAACGTGCCAGATCGGCGGGGGGCATGTAGGAGAGCATCATTCGGGCGGTAGCGGCACCGATCCCGGACACCCCGATCAAATTTGTAAACATCTCTTTTTCAGCAGGTTCCGAAAAACCATAGAGAATATGGGCGTCTTCTCTGACAACCAGATGTGTATGTAAAAGCCCCTCCGACCGCCCCTGTATGGCGCCATAGGTATGGAGGCTTATATGTACCTCATAACCAACGCCGGAGACGTCGATTATAACCCGAGTGGGACTGATTTCATGAAATTGACCCCGTAAAAATGCGAACATACCCGCAATATACCCCGCCACCCCGATTCAGCAATGATTGAACGTCAGTTAGTTGAATGAAGGAATGCAGGAGATCCAAAAGCCGACTCCCCTCCCATTTCCCTATTTTTGTCCGGTTCAAAAAATCCTATGTCGCAACGCATCAACGCCGCCATCACTGCCATCGGAGCTTACGTTCCGGAAGACAAACTTACCAATGCCGATCTGGAAAAAATAGTTGACACTAATGATGAATGGATCCGTTCGCGGACTGGTATTGAAGAGCGTCGAATACTTAAAGGTGAAGGGAAAGGCATATCTGAGATGGCTGCACCAGCCGTAAAACAGCTTTGCGAAAAAAGAGG
>CANGZN010000082.1 GCA_947458625.1 Chitinophagaceae bacterium | reverse complement strand
CGAACAGCGTACCGGGAATTCTAACGTGAAAAGTTGTTTGCTCATGTGGATCGGTGAGATTGGGGCAATAATAGAAAATAATTGCTCCATACCAAGAAAATATCAAGGTAATTTTCAGGTAGTCGGATCACTGACCACGATCAGTTCCCGAAAAGGGTCATAAAACCCTTCAAAAGCTCTCCGGGGGCTGCTTATCTTTGCGGTCCTTTATTATGTTCAATACTTTACAGGAACGACTGGAGTCCGCTTTTAAGAACCTCCGCGGACAAGGCAGGATCACGGAACTGAACGTGGCCGCCACGATCAAGGACATTCGCCGGGCCTTGGTGGATGCCGATGTCAATTTCAAGATCGCCAAGGAATTTACCGATACGGTCAAGGATAAAGCCCTCGGACAAAAAGTACTGAATGCCATCTCTCCGGGCCAGTTAATGGTCAAGATCGTGCAGGATGAGCTGACGTCACTGATGGGCGGTCAGGCGGCTGATTTCAATGCGAAAGGTAATCCAGCCGTTATACTGATCGCCGGATTACAAGGTAGCGGTAAGACGACCTTTTCCGGTAAGCTGGCCAACTATCTCAAAACACAAAAGGGCCTTCAACCCCTGCTGGTGGCCGCGGATGTATACCGTCCGGCTGCCATGGAGCAGTTGCGCGTACTGGGAGAGCAGATCGATGTGCCTGTACACATCGAATTGGAAAGTACAGACCCGGTAGGCATCGCCCAGCGGGCCGTTGCCCAAGCCCGTACCCTGAACAGAAATGTGGTGATCATCGATACCGCCGGCCGCCTGGCCATTGACGAGGTACTGATGAAGGAAGTGGCCGATATCCGAAATGCTGTCACCCCCCAGGAAATCCTGTTCGTGGTGGACAGTATGACGGGACAAGACGCCGTGAACACCGCCAAGGCATTTAATGACCGGCTCGACTTCACCGGCGTGGTGCTGACCAAGCTGGACGGTGATACCCGTGGAGGTGCTGCACTTTCCGTACAATATACCGTTCAAAAACCCATCAAATTCGTCAGCCGCGGCGAAAAAATGGATACGCTGGATGTGTTCTATCCCGACCGGATGGCACAGCGAATCCTGGGTATGGGAGACATCACCTCCTTGGTAGAAAAGGCCCAATCGCAGTTCGATGAAGCCGAAGCCAAGAAACTGGAATCCAAGATCCGAAAGAACCAGTTCGATTTCGCGGATTTCAAGATGCAGATCGAGCAGATCAAAAAGATGGGGAACATGAAAGACCTGCTGGGCATGATACCCGGTGTTGGCAGTAAGATAAAAGACCTGGAGATCAGTGATGATGCCTTTAAGGGGATCGAAGCCCTGATCAATTCCATGACACCTGAGGAGCGGGCCAATCCGGATTTGTTGGACGGAAACCGGAAAAAACGCATCGCCAAGGGCGCCGGAAAGGATATTCAGGAGCTGAATCAATTCCTGAAACAGTTCGAGCAGATGCGGGGCATGATGAAGAATATGAACAAAATGGGCAAGTTCGGCCCCTCTTTACCCGGCATGCGGTGATAAATTTCTTTTTTACCCCCAACCCTCCGTATATTTGACCCCCGGTTTCAACCGGTGAACCCTATTTATTAACGCTGTTAAATGTCTATTTATGTCAGCAAAAATCCGTCTGCAAAGACACGGGTCTAAAAAAAGACCTTTTTACTTCATCGTCGTAGCCGATTCTCGCGCTCCCCGCGATGGTAAATTCATTCAAAAACTTGGTACCTACAACCCTTTGACCATTCCGGCAACCATCAATTTGGATCGCCAGAAGGCGCTCGAGTGGTTGAATAAAGGTGCCGCCCCCACCGACACTGTTCGTCGCATCCTTAGCTTCAAAGGCGTATTGTACCTGAAGCACTTGTTGCGTGGTGTATCGTTGGGATTGTTCGATGATGCAACCGCCATGCAGAAATTCACGGCTTGGACCGTTGAACATGACGCACACATTAAGAAGCGTCAGGAAGAATCTGCCCGCAAGAAAAAAGCGGCCCGTACTGTAGCCCGCATCCCGGTTGTGCGCAAAGTGGAAGAAACCCCGGCCGCTCCTGAAGCAGAAGCCCCGGCTGCCGAAGCGCCAGCTGCAGAATAATCATTCCGCAAATCAGTTGAAGATCCCGACACAAACTGTCGGGATCTTTTGTTTTACGACACGAATAATTCGGAAATTGTGCTTCCATGTCGACCTATATCCCCATCGGTAAATTGATCGCCGCACACGGCCTGCAGGGTGATCTCATTTTGCAACACGCCCTCGGAAAACGTAGTAACCTCACGGGTATACAAGCGCTTTTTATCGAAGAAAAAAAAGGACAAGCTCTTCCCTGGTTCGTTGAAAAAGCACAAGCCCGCACCGAGGAAGAGACACTGATCAAACTCGAGGGGATCGATACAAAAGAAAAAGCACAGAAACTCGCACGCAAAGCTGTCTGGCTGACAGAAGCCGACTTCGAAAAACAGGTCTCTAAAAAGGCTCCCATTAAATTGCTTGGCTATCATATCCATGAAGCCGGAAAAGATCTGGGTGAAATACGGGAACTGATCGAGCAGCCGCATCAAATTCTCTGCCGACTCGAGATCGATTCAAAAGACGTTTTCATCCCCTTGCACGAAGATTCATTGGAACGGATCGATCATAAAAAGCGCATCGTGCATGTAGAACTACCAGAAGGGCTATTGGATATATACCTGAGCTGATCATGTCCGATCCGCTGCCCCATATCGCCCACTTCGATCTGGATTCGTTTTTCGTTTCGGTTGAGATCCGAAACAACCCTTCCCTGAAAGGAAAACCGGTATTGGTCGGGGGGTACGACCGAGGGGTGGTTGCCGCCTGTAGCTATGAAGCCAGGGCTTTTGGCATCCATTCCGCCATGCCGATGAAAAAAGCACTACAGCTCTGCCCGCACGCGATCGTCACCAACAGCAGTCGGGATCAATACAGCAAATATTCTGGCTGGGTCACCGAGCTGATCGCCGCACGCGTACCCGCTTTCGAAAAAGCCAGCATCGATGAGTTCTATGTCGACCTCTCCGGAATGGACAGGTATTTCGGAGTGAGTCAATTTGCCCGGGAGCTTCGGGAGACCGTGATCCGGGAAACCGGTTTACCCATGTCAGGCGGACTCTCCACCGCACGGTTCATCAGCAAAATGGCCACTAACGAAGCCAAACCCAATGGCTTTCTGGAGATCGAACCCGGAAAAGAAAAAGAATTTCTCTGGCCCCTGGGTGTAGAAAAAATCAACGGCGTAGGTAAACAAACGGAGCTGCAATTGAAGAACTGGGGCATTCGCACCATTGCCGAGTTAGCCGCCTCCCCTGTTGAATTATTGCAAAAACTACTCGGCCAACACGGAGAAGCGCTGTGGGAAAAAGCGCAAGGTGTCGGATCCGCGACGGTGCACACGGACTGGGAGCAAAAAAGTATCAGTCACGAGAATACTTTCTCTGAAGACCATACCGAACTGGAATTCCTACACCAACAATTGGTTCGCTTAACGGAAAAAACCGCGTACACGTTGCGACAGGAAGAAAAACTGACCGGCTGCGTTACGGTGAAGATCCGATATGCCAATTTTGAAACGGTCTCGAAACAAGAGACGATCGCCTACACAGCACTGGATGACACCTTACTGGCACAAGTAAAAAAACTGTTCAACGAATTACGGGATCCGTCCCGGCCGATCCGATTGTTGGGTGTTCGCTTTTCACATCTCATTCCTTTTACCCTGCAGATGAGTTTATTCGAAGACCAGCCCCGGAAACTAAAACTCTATCAGGCAATGGATGGACTGAAAGAACGCTATGGAAGTCGCTCTTTGACCAAAGCCACTAACCTGAACGGTCCAGGCAAGCGTCGAGACTGAACACACCCAAACGCCAGGCCAGCTTATTCTTATCTTTACAACTCTAATTTATACACCATGTCGAACGCCTGGAAATCCTACCAAGAACAACATCAAGACAGATTTTTGAATGAGATGATGGACTTGCTTCGCATCCCCTCCATCAGCGCCAAGTCGGAACATAAAGACGATATGATCCGTTGCGCAGAAGCCGTTCAAAAAAGTTTACTCGAGGCAGGATGTACCCGCGCCGATGTATTACCCACCGCCGGCTATCCCGTAGTGTATGGAGAACGCATCATCGATCCCAATAAACCCACCGTACTGGTATATGGCCACTATGACGTGCAGCCCCCCGAGCCGCTGGAACTTTGGCATAGTGGCCCCTTCGAACCTGTGATCAAAGACGGCAAAGTTTTCGCACGCGGATCGGCCGATGACAAAGGACAATTTTATATGCACGTGAAGGCCCTGGAAGTGATGGATAAAACCGGCACACTCTGCACCAACATAAAATTCCTGATCGAAGGAGAGGAAGAAGTAGGCTCTCCAAACTTAGCCGCATTTGTTTCTGCCAACAAAGAGCTACTCAAAGCAGATGTTATTCTGATCAGCGACAGTGCCATGCTCAGCTTAGATAATCCATCACTCGATACGGGTGTACGCGGATTGAGCTATATCGAAGTAGAAGTGACCGGTGCCAACCGTGACCTGCACAGTGGCACCTATGGGGGCGCAGTGGCAAATCCCATCACGCTGCTCGCACAAATGATCGCCAGTTGTCATGATGCCGACAATCACATCACCATCCCCGGATTCTATGATGATGTCGTGCAAGCGACAGAAGAAGAGCGAGCCCTGATCAACCGCGCACCTTTCAATGAGGCCGAATACAAAGCCGAGTTAGGAATCAATGCCCTTTGGGGTGAGAAAGGATATTCGACCTATGAGCGCACCGGCATCCGTCCTACGATCGAAGTAAATGGCATTTGGGGCGGATATACAGGAGAAGGCGCGAAGACCGTTCTACCGTCCAAAGCATATGCAAAAATTTCCGCCCGACTGGTGCCGAACCAATCCTCTGAAAAGATCACGGAAAAACTTTTGCAGTATTTTCAAAGTAAAGCGCCTGCCGGAGTGACGGTCAAGGCTTCTTTACATCATGGAGGAGAGCCCTACATGACACCGATCGATTCAAGAGGATACAAGGCGGCGTCCAAGGCCATTGAAACCACATTCGGAAAAACACCGATACCGGTACGAGGCGGCGGAAGTATTCCGATCTGCTCGATCCTGGAAAAAGAATTAGGCATCAAGATCGTATTCATGGGATTCGGGTTGGACAACGACAACCTGCATTCGCCGAACGAGAAGTACAACATCGAGAATTACAACAAGGGCATAGAAACGATTCCTTACTTCCACAAGTATTTTGCTGAAAACTGATCATGGAAGCGGCTCCGCGTCTTCGCTTGGACAAATACCTGTGGGCCATCCGGCTTTTCAAGACAAGAGCCCTGGCTACGTTCGCCTGCAACCAGGGAAAGGTTAAGTACGAGGGAGAGAATACAAAGCCCGGAAAAAATGTTCACCTCGGAGATGAATACGAGGTTCGGACAGAACAAAAAAAATGGCGGATCAAAGTGACCGGTCTATTGCAAAATCGTGTCAAATACGAACTCGCCATTCAACACTACCGAGATATCACGCCACCCGAGGAAATCGAACGACTGCAATACCAAGCAGCCAGTTTTTACAGTGGAAAAAGACCGAGCAAGATCGGTCGTCCGACAAAAAAAGAACGGCGTGATCTTGATTCCTTCGTTGAGGGAGATGAGGCGAGTGACGAGTAGCGATACTATGAACTGACATTCATATTAGGAACATCCAACGTTACAGAGGTACCCTTTCCAAATTCAGTTTCCAGCTTCACGGTTCCTCCAAGTAGATCAGTATAACGCTTAACTAGTGAAAGTCCCAATCCGGTTCCTTGTATCTCTGTCACATTTGAAGCACGAAAGAAGGTAGAAAAAATATGGGGCAGGTCAGCTGTAGGAATACCAATGCCATTATCTTTTACCTGGAAGGTTTTACCCGTTGGCGAATCAGCTGAAATCAGATAGATCGCCTGCCCTTCTTTCGAGAATTTGACGGCATTAGACAATAGATTCAATAGGGCATTTTTTAATACCCGCTTATCTGAGGTAATCATGATTTGCCCGTCCACCTGTACAGAAATTGATTGACCCGGGCGAAGATGAAGGTTCATCTCCTCCACAAGCTCTGTTATGAAATCGCCAATGTGAAAATCACTTAAAGAAAGGTTTGTTCTTCTTTCTTCCAGTTTTCCAATGGAGAGGAAGTCCTCCAGCAGCCGGTTGAGATGTTCGACCGATTCGGAAATACGGGTCAAGTGTCTATCTCGCATGCTTTGCTGATCCTCTTTCGGATACTTGGAAATAAGCGTGGCGGAGGACAAGATCGTACTTAACGGTGTGCGGAACTCATGAGAAGCCATGGAAACGAACCGGCTTTTAATCTCTCCCAATTCTCGCTCCCGATCGAACAACCGTTGTAATTCTGTCTGAGATGATTCGATCTGAGCCAATGCATCTGTCAGCCCCTTTGTTCTTTCTTCTACTTTGTTTTCCAGCTCAACATTCAAGCGGCGAATAAGCTCATTGACAAGTTTCAGTTCCTGTTCGGCCTTTTTTCGCTGGGTGATATCAACGATGAAGGCGATCACGAACGACTCTTCCTTTTGTTTATAATGACTCAAACTCACTTCCACCGGAAACTCGGATCCGTCTTTTCGTGTCGCAAAAAGATCTCGTCCGGTTCCCATTCTTCGATTAGAGGGTTGCTGGTGAAACTGTTCACGCAGCTGATGATGCTGAAACCGGTTTGGTATGAGGTGGTCGACACTAAGGCCGATCAGTTCTTCAGCCCGATAACCGAAAATGCGTTCGGCAGACGGATTAACCAAGATGATCTGTCCGATACGATTTGTCAACAAGATCCCCTCGGTAGCATTTTCAAAAAGTGAGTTCAAGTGTGTTTTCCCATGGCCAATACTTTCTTGAACATGCTTGAAATAAAGGATTGATCCCATCGCCAAAGCGAGGATCAGTAGCAAATAGAACTCACTTAAAAAAATTTGACCGATCGATTGCGTAGGTTCTCTCCAGAGAATGAGCATGATGGTAATGGCAATCATGGATCCGATACCCGCGAGTAGAGTCGGCAACCAACCGCGCGCAAAGGCAGAAAGCAGAATGACAATGAGTAACCCACTTAGCGACAACCGATAATCACCGAATTGCTGGGTCAACAGCAGGGTGAGTAGTAGCACCCCGGTGGAGGCAATGATCAAGGTTGTTTGGCGAACAGGTTGCATGTTTTCAGAATCGTGTACAAATTACATGGTTCCTTTAATCTTTGGAATCGAAACTGGAGGAAAATGCTCAATAACTTGCCCGGAGGCATTTAGTTGATACAGATCAGGTTTCCGTATGATAACAGATTCTATTTGAATATGTGCTCCGAGATAGGTTTGCAGCAGAGGTGAAATTTAGATGGCTACCCTTTGGGGGCTATCGTTGGTTTTTGTTTCAAGGCCGACCCCCGGTTCCCCGGGGGTCTCCCATTTTCATCCGATCGGTATCTTTGCCGTATGCACATCGATATCCTCACCGTGCTCCCCGAACTGCTTGAGAGCCCTTTTGCCCATAGCATGATGAAACGCGCACAGGACAAAGGCCTGCTCTCCATTGCCGTACATCAACTTCGACAATGGGCCGTAAACGAATACGGTCAGG
>CANGZN010000081.1 GCA_947458625.1 Chitinophagaceae bacterium | reverse complement strand
ATGGATATCATTCTCATTAAAGATGTAGACAACCTGGGCGGCGTCAACGAAGTCGTAAAGGTGAAAAACGGATACGCACGCAATTTCCTCATCCCACGCAAACTGGCTGTTGAATGCAGTCCCAGCAACCTGAAGCAGCTCGAAGAGCGCCTCAAGCAAGTGCGCAAGAAAGAGGAACTGATGCTCGCAGAGATCAACAGCGTGATCGCGAAACTGAACGAAGGCCCTGTTAAAATCAGTGCCAAAACCGGTACCAGCGGAAAGATCTTCGGTAGCATCACGGCCCTTCAGATCAGCCGTGCGATCCGCGAACAACGCGGCTACGAAATCGACCGACGCAAGATCACTATGCCTGAAGAGGTAAAAGAATTGGGAACTTATAAAGCATCCATCGATTTCGGAAACGGCAAACACGCCGACGTTGAATTCGAACTGGTAGCAGAATAAGAGTTGAACGATGAAACTTGAAGGGTGAAGGGTGAATTTATTTCATCTTTCACCCTTCTTCTTTAAGCAAAATGTTGATTATCATATATTTGCAAAATTTTAGATACCAAAAAAAATTATGCACATCGAATAAAAACGCCGTACTTTTGTTCTTTCGGTGTTCGTTCAGTTTCACAGACCGGAGTCATTCGCTTATTCGGCATGTTCACGGGGTTGTTTACTGTTGACACTATCATTTAAAACATCTCAAGATGAACATTTATGTTGGAAACCTCAGCTGGAACCTGAAAGATCAGGACCTGGCTAATCTCTTCGCCGAGTACGGTGAAGTAACTGTTGCTAAAATCATCAACGACAAATTCACTGGCCGTAGTAAAGGCTTCGGATTTGTTGAAATGGCTAACGACGACCAAGCTCAGGCTGCTATTGCTGCCCTGAACGGAAGTGCGGTTGATGGCCGTAACATCGTGGTAAACGAAAGCCGTCCCAAACCAGAAGGTGAGTACAAGAAGCGCCCCTTCAATGGTGGCGGTGGTGGTGGTGGCTTCCGTCGCGGTGGTGGCGGCGGTGGCGGATTCAACCGCGGTGGCGGTGGCGGATACAACCGCAACGACAGCTACGGTGGTGGTGGATTCGAAGGCGGTTACTAATCCCCCTCAACAAACACAAACACTCGAATGTCCGGCCTCTTGGTCGGACATTCTTTTTTTAGTGATGCCCGACTGACACATTCAGTAACTTAGCCCCGCATGACGGAAAAAATTCTGATCCTCGATTTTGGATCCCAATACACCCAACTCATCGCCCGCGCCGTTCGCGAGGCCAATATTTATTGCGAGATCATCCCCTACCACCAATCTTTCGAGTGGACTGATGAACTTCGAGGCATCATCCTCTCCGGATCGCCCTGTTCCGTGAATGATGCCGATGCACCAACCGTTCCGGTACAAGCATTCGCACTAAACCGACCTGTACTCGGAATTTGCTATGGCGCACAACTCACGGCAAAACAACTCGGCGGACATGTAGCCAAAAGCAATAAACGCGAATATGGCCGTGCCCAATTGAATAGTCGTAACAACGACCCGATACTGACCAATATCCCGGCCTCCTCTCAGGTATGGATGAGTCACAGCGACAGTATTCAAGCCCTTCCGGCCGACTTCCAACTACTGGCAGATACAGAGAGCATACCCGTGGCTGCCTTTCGCTCTTCTCCGAACGCCACCCATCATCCGATCTACGGCGTACAGTTCCACCCGGAAGTTTACCATTCCACCGATGGCAAACAACTTCTCAGAAACTTTTTAATGGACGTCTGTGGCTGTCATGGCGATTGGACACCCTCTCACTTCATCTCCGATACCGTCGACCAGCTTCGTAAACAGATCGGCAACCGAAAAGTAATCATGGCCCTGAGTGGCGGTGTCGACTCCACAGTGGCGGCCACATTAATCCATCGTGCAGTCGGCGACCAACTACACGGCATATTCGTCGATAATGGCGTGCTGCGTTATGAGGAATTTGAACAGGTGATGGAAACATACCACTCACTCGGACTCAATATCACCGGTATCGACGCAAAACAACGTTTCTACAATGAACTGACCGGACAAACCGATCCGGAAACCAAACGAAAGATCATCGGCCGACTCTTTATTGATGTGTTTCAGGAAGAAGCGAAAAAGATCGATGGTGTAGGATTACTCGGACAAGGAACCATTTACCCCGACGTGATCGAGAGCGTTTCTGTACACGGCCCATCCGTTACGATAAAATCACACCACAACGTTGGCGGACTACCTGCACACTTACATCTCGAACTCGTAGAACCACTCCGCTTCCTTTTCAAAGATGAAGTACGAAAAGTGGGACGAGAACTGGGGATCCCTTCCCACCTGATCGACCGCCATCCGTTCCCCGGACCCGGCCTGGCAATCCGCATACTCGGAGAAGTAAACGAAGAAAAAGTATCGCTCCTTCAACGAGCCGATCATATATACACGACTGCACTCCGTGAGTCTGGCCTGTACGCAGAAGTATGGCAAGCCGGAACAATCCTGCTCCCGGTAAAAAGTGTTGGAGTGATGGGTGATGAACGAACATACGAATACACAGTAGCCCTTCGAGCTGTCACCAGCGTAGATGGGATGACCGCCGATTGGGCACATCTACCCTATTCTTTTCTGGCAGACGTATCCAATGCTATTATCAATCAAGTAAGAGGCATCAATCGGGTCGTCTACGACATCAGCAGCAAACCTCCGGCCACCATTGAATGGGAATAAGATCAGTCATACCGTGTCTGCTTTTAGCCTGCATGGGTTTCTTCTCCAGGCAAACCCTTGCCCAGTCTGTCGTCAACCAACAACGACCAAGGATCATCGTTTTCTTGCCCCTTCACCTTGACAGTATCTATGATACCCAAGGTCAATACAAACTAAAACAATATGATTTCCCCCGCTATATAAGTGCTCCATTAGAATTTTACCAGGGATTTTCCGAAGCACTTGACTCACTCAAGCACCACCCGGGCAACCTGGATGTATACATCATCGATTCCCGTTCTGAACGTCAATCACTGACCACTATCCTTCAACAAGATTCCATCAAGAAATCGAATGCCTGGCTACTTTTTGGAAATGTAGCCGAAAGCCGTGAGATCGCCGAAGCCGCCAAATTCACTCAGGTGCCGCTTATCAACATCAACCTCCCGAACGATGGAGGAATACAGGATAACCCATACTATTTCCTTTGGAATAATACGCTGGAAACGCAATGCGAAGGGATCTATCGACACTGGCAACAATACTATCCACTGGAGGAGATCGTCATCGTTCGCAAAAAAGGAACTATAGAAGACCGTATTCTTAATCACATCAAAGACGCTGCGAAAAACACCAGAGGCATACCGATCCGATACAAATTATTCGAAACAACTGACACCGTAAGCACAGAGGCCCTGGCCACTCTTCTGGACTCCAATAAACAAACGCTGCTTTTCGGTGCGAGTCTGGATGAACGATTTGCCAGAAACCTGGCCACAACGGCAACCAACCTTATACGAACAGGATATACAGTTGGACTGATGGGTATGTCTACCTGGGACAACATACGCGAGTTCAACACCAACCGCTTCCGCGATCTGGAGATCATTATCCCTACGCCCTTCTACTACCCAAGAACAGATGAATGGAGCAACCGATTGCAAGTCCGTTTCCTGGAAAATAATTACAGCAAACCCAGCGACACCTACTTGCGCGGATATGAGATGGCTTGGATGCTGCATGCGCTACTGCAAAAAAATAAGGATCTCGCCGAAGCACTGCCCGGACCAAAAAAATTACTCTTTGGAGAAATCAACTGGCAGCCGGTTATTGATACAGCTACCTTGCACCTCAATTACTTTGAGAATAAGAAAATTTATTTCGTGAAACGAATGGAAGGCTCCGTCTTTTCCGTCCGCTGACGCCATGCTTCAACCGGTTCAACTCCCAATCCGTCTGCAAACCTGCTGGTTATCCCCCCAGCGTTGTCTCTATTGGGAAGAAAAAGAAACACTTGTCATCGGCGGATTTCAGCTGGGTAATTTTCCCGAATCCCTTGAGCAACCCCAACGCCGCTCAAGTCTGGAACGCATGCAGGAACAATTACTACTGTTCAAAGCACAGCGTATTCTTTTCATCGGAGGTTTTCCGTTGCCGGAAAACAATCAATACCTCGAAGATTTCATTCAATGGCGAAAACGCTTCCAATCCCTTCGGATCGATTTCGTTCTATCGCGTAGCAGTCCCGTCGCCGAATCGTTGTTATTCGCTCAGGGCGTACACATCCATCCCGGAATCCTGAAGGAAGATCCATTTGTTTGGATCGGTAGCCGGATTGCAGAAGAGAAATGGAAGACCGGTACAGAAACCAATTACCTCATCAGTGGGTATGAAGACCCAGGCTATAAAAAATTCGGGACTCCCAGGCAACAACCCGGCGTACCAGCTTTCTATTTCACGCCCACACACGGAATGCTACCGGCCTTCAGTCGACCAAAAGGCGAAGATCTTGTAAAGCCTGGAAAAGACGAGCTGCTGTGGCTAACGCACCAGGATCACCTGGTCAAGAAACCTTAACCTTTTTTACGGAATCGATCGGCATCCAGAAAATAGATGAATCGAACACTGACCTCATGTCCGTGTCGCAGGTTGAAACTTCCGGATAGATTATCAAAATAAGGACGCTTTGCAGCAGAGATCGGCAAACGGTCCAACTCTGTCAGCCAATTTTTATAGCCAACGATCAGGCGACTACCCAATCGATAGTCCCAAGTAAGAAAGGCATCGACATTGAAGAGATTGACATTGTCGTCGCGACCGGGTAAAAACGCAATTGGCAAAATATCGCCTCTCGCATCGACGGCGTGAAAGGAGGAATAAGTCACCTGATTCCAATAATGTCTGGCCCGCAGCGAAAGATTCAGTCGGTAGGCGAAATGATAGATGCCGGTGAGCAAGTTGGTAATCTCCTGATTACGTCGAAAGCCCACGATCGGTCCACCAGATGCATCTCTCACAAAAGCATAGCCGAGTTGATTCTCTTCCAATTTGGAATCGGTCTGCAGCTCCAGTATAAAACGATCATTGAATCGATATCGAAGTCCGGTACCGATCATCGAGTACGTATTGTCAAACCGTTTAGCGTTTGCCCAGACGATATTATAGCGCCAATACAATTTCTTTCGACTATCACTGCTTCCCTCCAGTTCAATGAAATAATTAGGTGGCAGACGCAAAGACCGACCCGGCGTTCGAAGTTCAAAAAAGTCATTGGTCCAACCCGGCACCACGCCCACCGTTACACTGGCATCCCAAAAATTCTTGAACCACCAAAAGGCTGTTACGGAGGCATCTGCAGATACAAAGCGGCGCGGATTATACAAATACATCAACCGGGGGTTGATCGAGTAACTGAACGTATTGAATCGCTTGGTTGGACGTTGTTCGCGATAGGCCAGCGTGGCAAAAAAGTTCATTTCATTGGGGGCCAGCAAAAATCCCAGATCATTGGGGTCATAATTTTTAGACTCAACATTGGCCGTCCAATCATATTGCCACAGGCCGCTGATCTTGGAAAATTTCAGGTTGCCCGTCCACCCCCGCTTGTCGGTTGCATCCCAGACCTGACTATATCGAAACCTGGAACGAAGTACATGCACATTCTTCTTATCGAACAGCGCCAAATCAACACCCGTCACATTCGCATCCCGCGCAGATCCATTACGGATCACATTGGTATTGGTGAAGGTGATGGAAGAACGATTTTTTAAGGCCTGATCCAATACCACGATGTTGTAATTGGCAAGCGGCTCGGTGAGAATGCTGGTGTCTTTTCCATTGGACCGATTACGCAACCGCGCTTCCATAGGAGCCGCTATGGCATTGAAAACACCCACGCCCAATTTATTTTGGTCGCGTCCGGAAAATTTAAATGCATTGTAGAGCTGGGTCCGTGATGGATTGTGGCGTATTTCCCATTCCGGATTGGATTGCGCAAATGCATTCACTCCATAAAATCCTTTTGGGGTGGCCCCAACTCGGCGTGAATAGAACAATCTTGCTTTGTTGAATAGCTCTGTTCCCTCCGTGAAAAAGGGACGGTTCTCCTGAAACTGAACTTCAAAAGGCGTGAGGTTGTTGACGACGTTATCGGAAATCACTTGTCCGAAATCGGGCACCAGCGTCATGTCGAGCGTGAAACTTTCATTCACCCCCACTTTGAGATCCATGCCGCCGTTTTGAAAATCGTCGTTCTCAAATCCACCAGGCACGGGTGAGCGGGCAAATCCGGCCGACACATACGGAGATAAACTCAAACGCAACGGTGGTTGGATAGATCGCAATCCGCTTAACAAACCGAACTGATTCGCAAATCCGTCCTGTTGGGGATTGATGGGATTCCAAAAACTACGCTCATTATTTCGGCGCGTGAAACGCAAGGCCTGTAATCCCCAATCTTGCACCTCACTCTTGGCAAAGCGCAAGGCACTGTAAGGAATCATCATTTCGACTGTCCACCCCTTATCATGTATTCGTACTCGACTATCCCAGACCGCATCCCAGGACTTATCGCCATAAGCGCCGAAGCCTCCATTGAAGGCTGGTGTGATCCGTGCATCGGTTTGTACGTTCACCGGCGTGACCCCGAATTGAAATCCGTTCTGCTTGTCGTTATACGTATCGAAAAAGATCGAGAAGAAATCAACATCCGCCTGCCCCTCCGCATCACGCGGCGTGAATTGCTTACGGATCAAACGCGGGTCATCCGAGAGTTCAGCTCCCACATAGATGGCCTGATTATCGTAAAGAATACGAACCGTTGCAGATTGTGGCGCAGGCGCGCCCAGTACCGGAAAAACCTGAATGAAATCAGTCAATGGTGTGGCCTGCATCCACACCGAATCCGTCAGCACCCCATCCAGCTTCGGCGATCGAAGTGTTCGGGTGGCCACAGCGGTCTTAGGTGAAGTTTGTGCGATCGTCCACTGGGTAACACCCAACAAAAGCAGTAAGGATAGAAAAATGCGCATGAAGGGGCAAAAGTAAAAAAAGAAAGCGAGCAGGTGATACCCGCTCGCTACTAAGGCATATCGACCTCGATCCGTCAGTTAAAACGTTTCTTCAGCGAGCTGACCTGTTGCTGTAAGCCATTCACCACATTGGCCAGTTGTGACATGTCCCAACGAGGCTGTGTCGGCGGACGTGAAATGACCATCTGCGCCTGCCACATCTCAATCACCTCTTCCGTGCTTACGGTATAGGGATGGAACGTGGGATTATCACTCACCAGCGTCAGCTTGTTTTTTTGCCGGCCATTCTTCTGAATACGCTTGTACACGATCCCTTCGTTTCGGGACACCACGATACAAGGGGTATCATTCTTGACTTCCTCCAGATCATTCACCTTCTCGCCCACGATCACGGATCCACTGGGTGTTGGCAACATAGAATCACCCACTATTTCGAAAGCCCGGTACTGCCCGCCGGTCAGCATCGGCAAGGTGAATGTATTCAGTTCATCGATGAACTCCGGATCGGCATACCCAGCCAGATAGCCGGCAGCCGCCTTCACCGGAACAAATGGTATCTCTGTTCGGGTACCGGCCATCTTTAAGGCCCGACGCTTGGAGAGATAGGTACCTTTCTGCTCGCTGATGTCTTTTCTCAGCAGATCGTCTAGCGTGAGTTTGAACATATCCCCAACCTGTTCCAGCACATCGATGCGCGGCTCGGCCCGTTCCTCTTCATAGGCGCCCAGCAAGGAACGTTTGATGTTGAGTTTGTTGGCGAATTCCTCCTGCGTCCAACCGCGGAGCTTTCGCAAATACCGAAGGTTTTGATTCGCGTAGGCCATAAAACCTAATTTATTTAGTGCAACATGCTAAATATT
>CANGZN010000080.1 GCA_947458625.1 Chitinophagaceae bacterium | reverse complement strand
TTGATCGATAACACGATCCGTCTGGCGATGTTCAGCAATCGCTTTCTCATTAAAACCATGCAAATGGTGGGAGCCACCCGTTGGTTCATTGCCAAACCGATGGATCAGCGAGCGATCATCAACGGTGGCCTCAGCGGTGGTATCGCTATCGTGCTCGTACAGGGCGTGATCCTGCTTTTTGAACGCTTGTTGCCTGAGCTGCGCACGATCCGGGACTGGCAGAGTTTAACGATGCTGTATGGCGGACTCGTACTCCTCGGCATCGGCATCACCTTGTTCAGTACGCATCGAAGCGTGATCAAGTATTTAAAAATGAAATTAGACGACCTTTATTAGTTGAACGATGAGGGATGAACGATGAGAAAACACCTACCTCTCAACTCTAATCCTTCAACTCTCACCTCTAAACCCTCATCCCTAAACCATGTCTTCCCCCAAACTCTTCGCCAAAGAAAACTACATCTGGATGCTTGCCGGTCTTGTACTGATCGCATTGGGCATGTACTTGATGTCGGGCGGTAAAAGCAATACGGATCCGGCGGTTTTCAATAAAGAAGCCTTGTACAGTCCGATCCGCATCACCGTGGCGCCGATCCTGATTCTGGCCGGTCTCGTAGTGGAAGTCTTCGCTATTTTCCGCAAACCCAAGCAGGCTTAATCATATGACTTGGCTGGAAGCCGTCATCATCGCTATCGTAGAGGGTATCACGGAATTCCTTCCCATCTCTTCGACCGGACACATGATCATCGCCGGTAAATTGCTGGGTGTACCCGACAATGACTTCACTAAACTCTTTACTGTAGGCATTCAGTTGGGCGCCATCGCCGCAGTTGTCATCCTCTACTGGAAACGATTCTTTATACCACTTCGAAACGGAAATGACGCCGTTTCATTCTACGGAAAGTTGATCCTTGCCGTAGCCCCTGCCTTGATCAGCGGTTTCTTTTTAGCTGAATGGATCGATGTGATGTTGGAAAATGCGTGGACCGTCGGAGTGACCTTGATCTTAGGCGGGTTTGTACTGCTATTCATCGATGGTGTATTCAAGGAGACACATATTGAGAATGAAAAGCAGATCCAACTCACGCAGGCCCTCTGGATTGGATGCTGGCAATGCCTGGCATTGATCCCCGGCGTCAGCCGAAGCGCGGCCACGATCATCGGCGGCATGCAACAAAAACTAACCCGATCCTTGGCAGCTGAGTTCTCTTTTTTCATGGCAGTACCAACTATGGTGGCGGCCACCGGTTATAAATTCCTGAAAGGATACGATCAATTACAGACCGAACACCTGCAGCTTTTTTTATTGGGAAATGTTGTGGCGTTTATCGTTGCCATACTCACCATTACGTTGTTCATCGGATTTCTGCAACGAAAGGGCTTTCGGTTTTTCGGATACTACCGGATCGTTGCCGGCAGTCTCTTGCTAATCGGACTGGCCACCGGATTCATCGGATAGTTTCATTCCGTATTTTTAGAAAAACCTTGCCATGCCAACTGCCTCCCGCCGGGTCATCAACGGCTGGGCCCTGTACGACTGGGCCAACTCGGCTTATAATCTGGTGATCACGTCCACCATATTCCCGGCCTATTTTGAAGCGATCGCGGTCGATGACCGAAGCGTCTCCAAAACACAGGTGACGTTTCTCGGAAGAACCTTTGAGAACTCTGCGCTGTATAATTATACCATCGCGCTAGGCCTGATCATCGTTGCCTTTCTCTCACCCCTACTCTCCGCCATTGCAGATTACAAAGGCAACAAACGCAGCTTCATGCGATTCTTCATGACGTTGGGAAGCCTGGGCTGCAGCGGCATGTTTCTGTTCGAACGGGATAAACTCGGGCTGGGACTGATCTGCATGATCCTCGCCTGTGTGGGCTTCTGGGCTAGTTGGGTGTATTACAATTCCTTTCTGCCCGAGATCGCTGCACCCGAAGACCGCGACCGGGTCAGTGCGCGGGGATTCACCTACGGTTACATCGGATCCGTGTTGCTACAGATCATTTGCTTCGTGTTCGTATTCAATCCAGGAATACTCGGCGGCAACGACGATACCACCATCCAGTACCGGATCTGTTTTCTGATGGTCGGTATTTGGTGGTTCGGCTTCGGAAGTATCGCACTGAATCGTCTGCCACCCTCCACACCAGCGGGCACAGGTGATCTGAAACATCATATCCTTTCAAAAGGATACCGCGAATTGAAGAAAGTATGGCATCAACTGAAAGATCAACACAAACTCCGCCGTTTCCTGGCCTCCTTCTTTTGTTACAACATGGGCGTACAAACGGTTTTTCTCGTAGCTACCATTTACGGAAAAAGTGAACTGGAGATTCCCACCACCAACCTGATCGCTGCCATCCTGCTGATCCAATTGATCGCCATACCGGGTGCTTACACGATCTCCTGGATCTCCTCTCGCATCGGCAACATCAAAACACTCATGATCCTCGTCGCCCTCTGGTGCGTAGGCTGCTACATCGGCTACATTTTACCTGTGGGCGGGATCTATGAGTTTTATGGATTGGCTTCGCTGGTCGGATTCATGATGGGTGGCATACAATCGATCAGCCGCTCCACCTACTCCAAGCTGATGCCTGTTACGAAGGACACGGCCTCGTATTTTAGTTTTTATGACGTTACGGAAAAGGTCGCGACCGTGATCGGGATGTTCGGATTCGGCTACATTACCGAGCTTACCGGCTCTCAACGTAATTCCGTGCTGGCATTAATGGTATTTTTTGTGATCGGATTTTTCTTACTCGCTTACACCGATCGGATAAAAGAAGAAACACATGCAACTGCATAGTATCGAAACAGGATTTTTCAAACTAGATGGCGGCGCCATGTTCGGTGTGGTACCCAAAACACTTTGGAACAAACAACATGAGGCCGATGCGAATAACCGCATCCAAATGTCGATGCGTTGCCTATTGATCGAAGATGGTAATCGTTTGATCTTGATCGACACCGGTATCGGCGACAAACAAGACCCAAAATTTTTCAGCCACTACGATCTGAACGGAGCTGATACACTCAAGGCTTCTCTCAAACAACACGGATTCTCAACCAGCGATATTACTGATGTGCTCCTGACGCATTTGCATTTCGATCATTGTGGCGGAGCGATCGAAAGACAAGGAGAGGGATTTCGTCCAAGTTTTCCGAATGCGACGTACTGGAGCAATGCCGATCATTGGGATTGGGCGGTCAATCCGAATGAACGCGAAAAAGCCTCCTTTCTGAGAGAGAATATTTTTCCGATTCAGGAATCCGGTCAGCTTAAATTCATTGAGGTGACAGAAACGCATCATGGTCACCTCGGCAAAAGCGATCTGTTTCCGAACATCGCTGTCCGTTTTGTGAATGGTCATACCGATAAGATGATGCTGCCCCAGATTGAATACAAGGGACACACGATCGTCTTCTGTGCCGACCTGCTCCCCTTCGCCGCGCATCTGCCGCTTCCCTGGGTAATGGCGTATGATATGTTCCCGCTCACCACACTGCAGGAAAAGAAAATGTTCCTGAATGAAGCGGCGGAAAAAGACTATATCCTATTCTTCGAGCACGATGCGTTGCATGAATGCGCCAGGCTGGAAAAGACGGAGAAAGGAGTTAGGGTGAAGGAATTTGTTACGGTGGGGGAAATCTAGTGAGTTGAGGGATGAGAGTGGAGCCTCCATTAATCATTCAACTCTCATCGTTCATCGTTCATCCTTCAACTTCTCAACTTGCTTTTCGATAGAAAAGCAGCCCCGACTATCGCCGGTAAGATCAGATTGATGAACCAGATGGTTGTAGTGGTCATCACGATCCCCAATGCATTCACACTGAACGCGCCCACGATCCACAAAGAAAGTTGCCCTCTTATGCCCAGATCAGCCAGCGCCATAGCAGGGATCAAGGCCATCGAAAGAAAAACGAAGGCAACCGTGATAAACGATATTGAAAGTGTGAGCGACACGCCGAAGAATTGGAACAAGGCAAAATACTGTAGCAGAAATATCGAATAGCGCAGCAGGGACAAACCTAAAATAGTGGCTGATTCACGTATCGATAAATGAACCAGTGCCATCATCCAGTTTTTGATTTTCTGAAGCCAACGGACTCTTGATAAAAAACTACCGGTCTCCCCCAGATTGAAATAGATCACGAATAATAAGATCACGACCGACCACCCCAGCCATTGAAAAGGAAAAAAAGCAAAAGCTCGATCCGGTAAGATGGGAATAGAGAAACCGCCACGCCATAGAAATTCATAGGCGATCATGCCACCCAAAATCGTTACAAGGAGTTGTGCAATGCCACCTGCAACACTTAAGGAGACCGCTGCACCCCGACTGGCAGGCGATAAATGCCAGATCCGACCTAAGTACTCTCCGATCCGATTCGGCGTGAACAAGGTGAAAGATACGCCGGTCAATACCCCTTTAAATGCTTGAAAGAATCTAATCTGCTCCGTCTGCCGCATCAACCGCTGCCATTTTAGCGCTTCGAGTCCCCAGTTTAAAAACGTTCCTACCAGTGCTGCGAGTAGCCAACCGATACGTGGACTGAACAAGGATGCTTTGATCTGTTCCCAGGCAGTTGGCAGATCTGTTTGTGATCTTATCTCCCGATACACGGATACCGACAAGATGATCAGCAGTAACGGTGCCAATGCGTAAGTCAGTATGGATTTGATGGTTCGAGCGTCCTTCATTAATCTTGTAAAAATAACCATGAGCACCCCAACCACTCAGATCATTTTAGGGATCGATCCCGGCACGGTGGTCATGGGGTATGGGATCATACGCGTACAGGGGCAAAAAGTAAGTCTTGTTGACCTGGGTGTACTGAAGCCGGGAAAGGCCAAAGACGGGATCAAGCGATTGCAGATCATTCATGTTACGATCAGCGGACTCGTCCGCCAATACAAACCAACCGAGTTCGCGATCGAGGCGCCATTCTTCGGTAAGAACGTACAAAGCATGCTGAAGCTTGGAAGAGCACAAGGTGTAGCGATGGCTGCTGCCCTGCAATTTGGTTTGCCTGTTACCGAGTATGCGCCCAAAAAAGTAAAGCAATCTGTCACCGGTAACGGAAATGCCACCAAAGAACAGGTGGCGCGTATGCTGCAAACGATCTTCAAAATTGAAGAGTCGCCCGATCATTACGATGCCACCGACGCACTGGCAGTCGCCTTCTGCCACCATCTTCAATCCGGCAGCGGCTGGAAACCTCCTGCTACCACTAGTAAGAAAAAATCAACGACAACAAAAGGAAAAAGAGATCAGTGGGCGGCATTCATCAGTAAGAACGCCGAACGGATACGTAAATAGGATTTTCAATTGCTCAACGACAGGGCGGCGAGAATTTTTAATTGAATCGCCTTGAATTCATCCGGACTCATTTTCAATTTCGGACGTGTAAAATTCAGATCATCGGCCGAATCGATCGGCACCAGATGCAGATGCGCATGTGGCACTTCCAACCCGATCACACTCATGCCACAACGATTACAAGGAAAAGCAGATTCTATAGCTCGGGCGATGGGCTGCGCAAAAACCAACATCTCGCTCAAATAATCGGTAGAAAGATCAAAGAATTTATCGGTCTCGGTTTTGGGCACCACCAATACATGTCCTTCCCGTAACGGAAAAATATCCAGAAAAGCAAAGAAGCGCTCGTCCTCTGCGATCTTGTACGAGGGTATCTCGCCGGCAATGATCTTCGAGAAGAGCGTCATGAGACCTGATTAGGCAGTGATGTTCTCGATACGAAATTGCAGGGTTCCGGCAGGGGCTTGTACCTCGGCGGTATCTCCTACTTTTTTACCCAGCAATCCTTTACCGATTGGGGAGCTGATGGAAATTTTTCCGGCCTTGAGATCGGCCTCATTTTCGCTGACAATCTTGTAAGTTACCTGCTTATTCATCTTGAGGTTGGTCACCGTCACTTTCGTAAGGATCGATACTTTACTGATGTCGATAGACGACTCATCCAAGATTCGTGTATTGGCAATGGCACCCTCGAGTGCTGCGATCTTCGCTTCGAGAATCCCTTGCGCCTCTTTGGCCGCATCGTACTCGGCATTCTCTTTCAAGTCCCCCTTTTCTCGGGCTTCAGCAATGGCGCGGCTGGCGGCAGGACGATCCACACCTTTCATGCGCTGCAACTCGGCGCGCATCAACTCCAGCGTCTCTTTTGTTACGTATTGAACACTCATCATCGGTTCGTTTAGGGAAAAAAATAACAACGCCCCAGATGGACTGAAGCGTTGCGATATAAAAATAGTAAAAAATGAAATATCAGCCACCGAGACTGGCGCCCAGTTTATCCAGCAGCACCCTTGCCATCCGCTCGGGCGACTCCCGCGTATAACCGGCGATATGGGGGGTCAATACCACCTGTTCGAAGGTGCAGAGCTTATTGAGTGCCTGTTGTTCCTCCAAACTGTAATTCTTCAACGGCTCCTTGGGCAATACATCCAGTGCCAATCCGCGTAACCGCCCACTTTCCAGTTGCCGGATCAACGGCTCCAGCGGCGTGATCGCCCCTCTCGACGTATTGATCAGCCATACCGATTTTGTGAATGCCTCCAACCAGGCATTGTCTACCAACCCGATGGTCTCCGCCGTCAATGGCAAATGCAAACTCACCACATCCGCTTCCTTCCGAATGGTTTCCATATCGGTTTCCACGGCCCACTCTCCTCCATAACCAAAACGATATTTATCGTAGGCCAATACCCGCATGCCCAAGCTGGTCAACGCACGGCTGACAGCTTCTCCTGTATGTCCGTAACCGATGATGCCCATGGTCAATCCGCTCAGTTCATAGCCCCTGTTCTCATTTCGATTCCAAATACCCTGACGCACTTCTCTGTCGGAACGCGATTGATTGCGGATCAGATTCATCAACAAGCCAAGTGTATGCTCCGCAACAGCTTGTCGATTTCCTTCCGGACTACTATACACGCTGACACCCTTTTTCTGCGCGATCGAACGATCGATCACATCCAGACCGCTGCCAAGCCTTCCGATCCATTGTAGCTTTTCGGCTTTGGCAAAAACCTCCGCGTCGATATGATGACGTGAAGTGAGTACCAAGCCGATAACGGATGAAACCTGCTCCAATAATTCAATCCGTGAAATTTGTGGAGAGTCGATCACTTCATACCCCAGCTTGACCAACGCGCTGGCAAGTATGGGATGCGATTCACCGGCAATCAGTACGATCGGTTTCATTGCATACGAAAGGTTAAAGCGGAAAACTGTTCTACGGTCAATGCCTCCGCCCGAAGATCGAAGATCGGATCAGCCAGTGTTTCCGGATCGAATAATCCGCGTACCGCATTGCGAAGCATCTTGCGTCGCTGGTTGAATGCCGTCTTCACCAGCAGAAATAATTTTTTCTCGGATGCGAAAACGGGTAACTCTGTTCGAGGTACTAAACGGATCACACCACTTTTTACCTTGGGTGGGGGATTGAAACAACGCTCGTGCACTTCGAACAGATACTCGACCTCAAAAAATGTTTGTATCAATACGCTGATCACGCCGTACACTTTGTTGCCGGAGGGTGCTGCCACCCGCTCAGCCACCTCTTTTTGAAACATACCCACTACACATTCAACCTGATCACGCCATTGCAGCACATGAAAAAGGATCTGCGTCGAAATATTATAGGGAAAGTTGCCCACCACGGTGAAGGATCCACTGAAAGGCGCCTCGATCTCCAGAAAACTTTTATGAATGATCTTGCCGGCCAGACTCGGATAGGCTTTCAGTAAATACTCGACTTTTTCATCATCGATTTCTACGGCCTTGAAATCGATACCTGACCATTCGATCAGGTGTTTGGTCAGTGCCCCGCCACCCGGACCCACTTCCAGCAATTGCGTCACCGGACGCTCCTGCAAAACAGAAACGATCTTGCGACAAATGTTCTCGTCCTGCAGAAAATGTTGTCCGAGTGATTTC
>CANGZN010000079.1 GCA_947458625.1 Chitinophagaceae bacterium | reverse complement strand
GGTTCTGGAAGTGGGACCGGTTTGGTCGGTGAAAAGATAACCGCTGATACCGGCGTTCTCTTTTTTCAGGTTATAGCTACCGAAGACCATGGCGGTACGCGGACTACCACTGATACCCGACCACTGGCTACGATAACTCGCACCGATCATATTGTCCTGAAACAATCCGGCTGTGCCCGGATTATGTAAAAGACTTTGCATCTCGTAAAGAGATGATGTTTGAAGCTGTTGGCTATTGCTAACAATGAAAACCATCAGATTTATGCCAACTAATAAAAGTCTTTTCATATAAGATCTTAATTGATCGGATTAACGAAGAATAGTAACATCACCCTTCAGTTTCAAATAGGATCCGGTTAGTAATTGATAGGCGACTACATAATAATATGTTCCGTCCGGCAAAGGCTTACCCCTGTACAAACCGGTCCAATCATTATTGTAATTATCATTATTATAAACAAGATTGCCGTATCGATTATATACTCCAACGGATATCTGCCGTACGCAGACGCCGCCGTTATTGACGACCAACCAGCGATCGTTCATCCCATCTCCATTCGGCGTGAATGCATCCATAACCTTGATACAGTAGGGCAATACGGTAACCAGTACGTTGTCGGTTGACACACAATTATTATTCCCTCGAACGCTTAAGAAATACCTAGTGGTAGTCGGAGGACTAACCCTTGGCGTATAGGAGTTCGCGCCCGTGATGTTGGTATTGGGTGACCAAGAGATCAAAGTTGGATCGGTGATGCCGCTTCCATCCAGTGTCACTTCATCACCGCTGATGATGGTTTTATCTGGACCAGCGTTAACGAATGGTCCGGGGATGACCGTTATCGAGGTGCTTTTAGAAAACGTACAGCTTACTGGATGCGTCATGGAAATGTCGTCTATCGCAAAATCATTTCCAAAGGAAGACAGATTGCGTCCTATGATCGCAATCTCAACGGAAGTGTTCGCCCCGCTGTTCCAGCTATAGTTCGCTTGTTGCCAAAGACAGGAAGTAGCTGAAGCCGTACTGGTACTCGTCACTGCATTTCCGGTGATCGGTGCTCCATTCATTTGTAATTCGAGTTGAGCGGGACTATTCGGATCGATCGATTGCAGCCAATACTGTACCGTGTAGGTTGTATTGGGTAACACCGATACTTTTTGAGACCAGATCTTTACGTTGGGTGCAGTGGCTCCGTCAATAGCCATCATTCTTCCATTGCCGCTTGTGTGATCGGTACAGGGTTGGAATTGGGGCTCGAACTGGCGACCATTGAATACAATGCTATAGGCTCGTTGGGCAAAACTGGGATTAGCAGGATTCGGAGGATACGGGTAACTCGTGTATTGACTTTCAAACGCAACATCACCCTTTTCAAAATCGCCATTGTCGATTAGGTTTCTGTTTCGAGGAACCGAGCTGACCACGGTATAAACAGTGTTTTGAGTAGGGGAAGCGGTGGTGTATTGGGCATTAGGGTTTGAGATACTTGGATCGTTCGGCGTGGACGTCCAGGAATATGTACCTCCTCCACTGGCATAAAGCGGCAAAGTAGACCCGGTGCAAAAGAGCGAATCGGGCCGAATAATCAAGGAGTTGGCAGGTGTCGACAGCGTGATATTCGGCTCCGAAATGATAGCACCGGCAGCATCCCTGACGGACACCGATATGTTTGAAATAGCACCCAATCCGGCAAACAAGTTGTTACTCGAATAAGATCCGCCATTATAGCTGTAGGTATAGGGACGCAAACCACCGGACCCATAAACAGTGATAAATCCATCAGTGGCGCCAGCACAAGAAGGTCCAACAGCGCTGTATCGAATGCTCAGGGGTTGTGAAATACTACTCCAGGCAAGAAAGAGAAGCGGAAAGAACAGGAAAACAAATTGATAGACTCGGGGATTGATTTTTCTACTCATAAAATGGCAAGCAACTATTTAAGCAATGTGCGCAGGGAGATCAGGGAGCGCCGAATGAAAATAAACTGCGCCACAGGAAGCAGCAGGATCATCAATCCTTCAATACTACATCATTAAATGTAAGTGACTAATTATCAATGGTTAAATAGTACATCAGGACTACATCAGCCGGAACCATCGAACACAACAAGAGTTATTTTAATATTTACCGGTGGTTTGGGACCTAACACCGGTATAAAATCTGATCTCAATCCAGATTCTTATTATAAAAGATCAAATTTTCCCAGCGCGTCTCACAATCGAAGTCGTATTTGGAGACTGCTTCAAAGAGCGCTTTGGAGCAACCGGGTACCATTCGATCGTGCAGCTCTACGATCAGTAATCGGGTGTTGGGCAACCAGGACTCAAAACCTGCTCGGAAAAGTTCCTTTTCGGCCCCTTCTATGTCAAGTTTGAGTATATCGATCGTTTGTAGACCGCTTTTTTGCAATAGCTCCGCAATGGATACCGCCGGCATGGAATCAGAGGTGGGTGATTCGCTCCATTCTACCTGAAAGGCGTTGGCGTCAGCGGATTTGTCTTTGATCCGGAGATGTCCGGAACTCGGCCAGAGTCCGGCCTGTATGGCTTCTACCCGCTTTTGATCTCTCGTGTTGTGTTGTAACAGGGCACAATTCGCCGGGTCGGGTTCAACGGCAAGGATGGTTGCCTCGGGAAATCGCCTAGCAAAATAAAGAGCGGACAGGCCGATGTTGGCGCCGCCGTCGATGATGAGTCTGGGTTCAAAGGGAATGGGGAAGTCGTATTCTTTTAATACAAAAACATGTTCGTAGGTGTCGTAGTCGGTGGAGTTCGGCCTTAACCGAAAGCTGGTGTTCCACCGGGAAGCACGGATCTCTCCGAAGGTTTTCCGTTTGGCTTTCCACCAAAACGATAGTCCGTCGGCCAGGCCGAGGGTGCGGGTCATGTTTTTGAGTCTAGACACTTTTTAGTTCAGGGTTCTGGTTCAAAGTTCGGACTTTAGTTAGTCGCTTAGTTCGTTATTTTGGGGGATGCATTTGGGATTTGTATCGTACGAATATCCGCCCGATACCGGGCAAGGTGGTATCGCTACCTATGTTCAACAGGTCAGTGCTGCGCTGACCGGTATGAATGTGGAAGTGGATGTGTTCGTGGGCAGTCCCAAACGTTTCGGTGTGGAACGCCTTCGTCCCAATTATCGCATCCACTATGTTCAATGCAACTCTCGAGAGGAATTCATCAACCTTTCTCCAGAACAAGTGCGGATCGTGCATGGCATCATGCCCTTCGATGGGGTTGAGTGCCCCGAGTATGGAGCCGAAGCAACTTTTATGCGAACGGCTCTTCCTGAAGTTCGGATCTGGGTCAAATTGCACACGCCGGCGTACTTGGTAAAAAAGCTCAACGATCATTATTACGATCGCCGGATCTGGCGTCGGATCAAGCATCTGCTCAATCCTTATCAAAAAGAAAAAGATCCTGAATATCTCGCCCTTCGAAAAGCCGATCGAGTAATTGCGCCTTGTGAATCGATGCGTACCATCGCCATCCGCGATTGGAAATTGGAGTCGGATCGGGTGTGGACCGTCCCCAACCCTTATCAGCCGGCAGCTGCATTCACGGAGATCGAGCTACCTACTGGCTCTCCTACGGCGATCTATGTAGGGCGACTCGAAACGCGTAAAGGTGTTTGGAATCTGGCAAAAGCCATTCCTCTCGTGCTGCGTGAAATACCGAATGCTCGATTCCTCTTTCTGGGTAAAGACAGTCAGGGACCGCGTCGCGAACGCTCCATGAAAAAATGCATGTTGCGTGCATTGGGCAATGCCACCCGATCGGTAGAGTTCATCGATGCTGTTCCCCTTGAAGAAGTACCACGGATGCTGGAACGAGCCTCTGTAGCCGTTTTCCCTAGCCTATGGGAGAATTTTCCCAACGTATGTCTGGAAGCAATGGCAAGTGGAAGAGCCATCGTTGCCTCGAAGGAGGGCGGAATGGTAGATATGTTATCTCCCTCACAAGGAGGCGTCTTCATCGATCCGAACGATCCACAAGAGATCGCGAATGCCCTGATCGAACTATTCAACCATCCGGATCGGATCCGGCAAATGGGCGAACGCAACCGTCATTGGGCTACTCAGTATTATG
This sequence comes from Chitinophagaceae bacterium, assembly GCA_947458625.1. GTDB lineage: Bacteria > Bacteroidota > Bacteroidia > Chitinophagales > Chitinophagaceae > JJ008. Next base: position 3,884 of record CANGZN010000079.1, on the reverse strand, counting down.
GAAAAGAACTGGTCCGCGAACTGTTCGACACCTATCGAAAGTTGTGTTTTCATTGAGTTATTCTTTATAAAATCTTTCACACCTCGTTACACGTATTCAGACTTGTTTCTGCGTTAGTTTTAAAATTGACTATGCGATCGCTTTTACTTTTTTTACTGGTATTACCGATCATGGCCTTTCACCCGATCGGATCCTCGGTGCAAATAGAGAACGTTTCCCCTCTAGCGGTTTTTTCTTCGGAGTGGAACAAGCCTCAATATCTTGTCTGCAATACTGCGGCAAACACCGACTATCTATCTGAGAATGAAAAGACCGTCATTTATATTTTGAATTTGGCTCGTATGAATCCGCCACTTTTCGCACAAACGGTGGTGAAGGCCTATCCGGATTACTCGGGCAACTCCAGGCTCTTGCAGTCAGATTATTACATCGGATTAATGGCATTTCTGAAAAACAAAATCCCCATGCCACGTCTGAATCCGGAGCGAAGTCTTTTTGAAAGTGCTCGTTGTCATGCCGAAACATCCGGTAAAACCGGATACATCGGACACAACCGACGTACCAAAGACTGTAAGGACATTGAAACATTCATGGGTGAGTGTTGTCAATACGGCTATCAGGATCCACTTTCGATTGTGATGGACCTACTGATCGATGAAGGCGTGCCTTCGCTCGGCCATCGCATCGTATTATTCAAGCCGCATACACAGATCGGGGTTTCTATTCAACCGCATAAAAAATACAGGTGGAATGCGGTGTTGGATCTGGGATAGGAGACCAAGAGACGAAAAGACCAAGAGACGAAAAGACCAAGAGACCAAGAGACCAGAAGACCAAGAGACCAGAAGACAGATAGACTATTAGAAGGGAAGATCGTCCTCGTGGTGTGGGGCATCGATTGGTCCGGGTACAGATGACGGTCCAGATGAAGCACCCTCCAATTCTACGCGCCAGGCTTTTACATCCGTGTACCAACGCCCGTTGTATTCGCGGCTCTCCACATCGAAATCGATCTTGAGTCGGTTTCCGGGAATCAGCTTACTTTCCTCGATTTTATCTCCCCAAATGGAGATACAAACTTTTTTCGGGTACTGTCCGTCTGTTTCTACAATGACGTCCTGTTTTTTCCAGGTTCCGTTTTTGCCATTTCCGGTTTGAAGTGGGAGGAGGGAGAGAAGCTTTACACTGAGTTGCATATTACTGTATTTGAAGGGCCGTGAAGGTCGGGAAATATATCCGGTCTGAAAAGGGATCAATTCTCCCGTTTGTTATTGGATACGAATGCTTTTACCCGGCATAAGTTTAGTCTCTTTTTGTCGGGGATTCAATTTCTTCAATGTGGCGATCGACACACCTGTTTTTTTAGCGATGGAGGTGTAGGTATCCCCCTTTTTGATCACATAGGTGCGTGCCGGTTTTTTAGCCGGACTGTTTTTCTTTTTAGCCGCGGGCGCAATAGATCTGCCTGTCGGTTCGATCGCCGTCTCTTTTTTAGCCGCTTCGCTCATTTCGGTGTGATTTGAATGCAGGGTGTCTCTATTGTCATGAGACACAAGAATAGAGTCGGTGACGGATGAAGCCGGAACCACATTGATATCTCCTCCGTATCGGGAACTTTTGATATTGGGTCTTACAAAACGGATCGTATCAACTTTTACTTCCAAGGTATTATAGTCGATAACGGTTTCCGGATCGATCGAGAAATCTTTGTATCGTATTTCAAAATGAAGGTGTGCCCCAAAAGATCGACCCGTGTTTCCACCCAGTCCGATCACCTCTCCGCTGCTCACGTACTGGTTGGGGCTAACCTGTATCTTACTCATATGGGCATAAAGTGTTTCCAATCCGTTCCGATGGCGGATGATCACACAATTGCCGTATCCTGATTTATTCCATTGTGCATACCGAACAACGCCATCCCAGGCAGCGAATACGGTGTCGCCGGTCTTCAAAGCAAGATCGATGCCATGATGTTGTCTGCCCCAGCGCCACTTGTAACCGGAAGTCAGTTTACCGTACCAGGTGGGAGAGAATTTATCACCGGAAGGAGAAACGGGAATCGAGGTGAGCTCCGGTAGATCGGCCGCCTTAATATTTTCATAGGGAAAGGTCATGTTATTGATCCAGTTTTCCATATAAACCGGTTCGGAGCTCAGTAAAGAAAGGGCGCGGTCGTCCGTAACGGTCGAAAGATCAGGACTGAGCGTATCCACCGGATTTGAAACGGCGAGTGCTTGCTGCGTTTTCAAAACACTGAAACAAAACCAACAAAAACAGACAATGAGATGCTTCATGAAAGCGAGCTACTTGAAGGTGATCGGTAAAATTACCGAATCTAATTCATGGCAGGACTCATAAGCGGCAAGAGATTGTTAAAGGACCAGCCGCTGTTCAAAATCGAAAGCGTCCGGTCGAGTCCATCCTGAAATTTCTTTCCGGCAGGTCGACTTTTGTAAGCGATTCAATTAGTTTTTGTGCCGCGCGTTCTTTGTCAACAATCGGACCGCCTTCTCCAACCTGCTTAATGGAGACGATCTTCCCTTCGAGAAAACTGCCGTCGCGTCGGATCTTCAATTCAAATATGGGTGCAACGCCTGCAGCTCCACCCAATCCGAATTGTTTATAGGTGCAAAAATTACCCATCGAATACGTGATGAATCGGCCTTTATACTGATCGATGGCGCGGGGTACATGCGGACCATGTCCCAAAATCACATCTGCTCCGGCATCGATCGCCGTGCGGGCAAAAGCGTATACATTTCCACGCCTTTCACCGACAAACGTTTCCATTTTCCGATCAACATGTGTGTAACTGTTTCCCTCCGCCCCTCCGTGAAACGAAACGATCACGATATCGCAACGGCTCTTCAGTTCACGCACGGTTTTTTCGATCGTTTCATTCTCATTAATGGGTAGACAACCACTATTTGGGGCAAAGGCGGTAAATCCGATCCGCAATCCTTTTACCGTTATTGTATCCCAGGGATGAGTCAATTGCCCGGCGATCCGAAACCCCTTTTCTTTCAGCACTCGACACGTATTCGAGCGTCCTTCTTCTCCGAAATCGCCTAAATGATTATTGGCGACCGATAACAGATCGATGCCGGCGGCTTTCATTTGATCGGTGAGATATTCGGGCTGTCGGAACGCGTAACAGACGGATGGGTCCTGACACTTCTTCATTTTACCCCCCTTATCTAGCACAGGCCCTTCTAAATTGGCAAAACTCAGATCGGCTGCCTGTAAGTAAGTGGCGACCGGATCGAGAAGCCGAATGTCTTTCGGCGGACAATTGACCGCTGACGGATAATTCGATCCCATCATGATATCACCAACGGCTACGAGTGTGATCGTACTATCAGCGAGCTTTTTATTTCGCTCGGCATTTTCTTTGGCCTCATTTCTTGCTTTTTCGCTAGAGGCAAAGTCAAGGTATCGGATCAGCATCCTTACACCGGCCAGCAGCAGCAAAATAAGAATCGCCCAGCTAATATATCGTTTTCGAGAAGTCATTTTCAACGCAATGTAAAATTAGGATATGTTATCGTGGTGAGTCTTTACTATTTCCATCTGAAGTATATGTGGCTTCTTGGGGTTGGCCTATAGCGGCAAATAATTCTGCAGCTAACTCATTTAAAATCTATATAACGATTACAAGGGAATCGAATCTTCTATTGTATTAATCGATTTTCCAAAAGGTGTTGTATTTTTCTATCATGACAAGAAAATTCACCCTACTATATATTCTTTTTCTTTTTTCAGCCGGCAGCGGCCTCATTGCACAGGTGCCAAAACCCTCCACGCCACTGGAAAAGTTTATTTATGAGAATACTGTAGATATAAAAAACGACCCGATCCGGGTTTGCCAAACGCTGGACAGTGTT
>CANGZN010000078.1 GCA_947458625.1 Chitinophagaceae bacterium | reverse complement strand
CCATAATGCAAAGGTCATGCATTGCTTGCCGGTTCGCAGAAACGTGGAGTTGAGTGATGAAATACTTGACGGATCAAATAGTCTTGTCACGCAACAAGCGGGCAACCGCGTCTGGGCTGCACAAGCCGTTTTAGCTGATATTATTAAAACCGCATGAACGAACTACTGATCATAAAGATCGGCGGACAAGTGATCGATGATCCGCAAACGCTGGATCGATTTCTGAAGGAATTAGCAGGGATCGAAACCCCCTGCATACTCATACACGGAGGAGGTAAACTCGCTACCCGCCTGTGCGAACGCCTGGGGATCGAAGCGAAAATGATAGAAGGCCGACGGATCACCGATGCTGCAACCTTGGAGATTGTAACCATGGTTTATGGCGGACTGATCAACAAACAGATCGTTGCCGCCTTACAGGCACGCGGGAAAAATGCGATTGGCCTTACGGGAGCAGATGGCGACCTGATCCGTTCGAAAAAAAGAGTGCACGCAACGATCGATTACGGATTCGTGGGGGATATATCACAGGTCAATACAGATGCGTTCGAAAAAATTATCGGGCACGGACAGATACCGGTGATTGCTCCATTGACACATGATGGAAACGGTCAGATCCTGAATACAAATGCCGACACGATGGCACAATCCGTCGCTGTAGCCTTAAGCCGCACATTTCAGACTACGCTCGTTTTCGGATTTGAGAAAGCCGGTGTGCTTCGTGACCGATCAGATGAATCAAGTGTGATTTCACGCATCAATCGATCCGAATACAAGACCTTGAAAGAGAACGACACGGTGAATGAAGGGATGATCCCCAAGCTGGACAATGCGTTTCAAGCCATCGACGCGGGTGTGAGTCGGGTTGTGATTGGAAAAGCGGACCGATTGTCCGAACTTTTGAACGGAAACAGCGGAACCACCTTATCAAATGAATGAGCCTCTCAACATATTAAATGATAAAGCGATCGACCTGCTTCGATCCCTGATCAAAATTCCTTCCTTCAGCCGGGAAGAATCGGTCACCGCTGATTGCATCGCTGCCTTTTTACAGGAAAACGGAATCCCCTCGGAGCGGATCGGAAATAATCTGATCGCTCGAAATAAGGAGTTTGATATCCGTAAACCGACCGTGTTGCTGAATTCTCATCATGACACTGTCAAGCCCAATGCGCAATACACACGTGATCCATTCTCGCCCGACATAGAAGATGGAAAACTATATGGACTCGGCAGTAACGATGCAGGGGGCTGCCTCGTTTCACTGATCGTAACATTTTTACACTACTATCCGAAAACCGATCTCCCCTACAACGTGATGCTGGCAACGACAGCGGAAGAAGAAATCTCCGGACCGGGAGGCGTGGAGTTGATCTTACCGCATTTACCGAATATCGATTGCGCCATCGTGGGTGAGCCCACTAAATTGGATCTGGCCGTGGCAGAAAGAGGATTGATGGTGTTGGATTGTGCGGCCGTGGGCCAAGCAGGGCATGCTGCTCGAAATGAGGGAATCAATGCACTCGAGAAAGCGCTGGATGATATTCAATGGATACGCTCCCATCGTTTCGAACGCGTCTCTGATTTTCTCGGCGCTTGTAAAATGACAGTTACGGTCATTGAAACAGCCAATAAAGCACATAACATCATTCCCGCCGAATGTAAGTTCGTCATTGATGTACGGGTCAATGAATTGTACTCTTTTGAAGAGGTATTAGAAGAGATCCGTTCGAATATCGGCGCCACCATCACCCCCCGAAGTTTTCGTTTGCGTTCCACTTCTATATCCACAGAGCATCCGCTGGTGCAGGGTGGTATCAAGATGGGCCGCAAGCCTTATGGATCTCCGACCACCTCAGATAAAGCACTGATGCCGTTTCCTGCATTGAAGACCGGTCCGGGTGATTCCGCTCGCAGTCACTCTGCGGATGAATTTATTTATGTGGAAGAGATCCGAAGCGGCATCGAGCACTATATCAACCTCATTGAAAACCTTCAGCAATCCCGATCATGAAACTTTGGCAAAAGGATACAAACAGTCAGCCGGCCGTACATGCGTTCACCGCCGGGAAGGATCGGCAGATGGACAGTTATCTGGCCGCACACGATGTGATCGGATCGCTAGCACATATTCAGATGCTGCAACGAATCGGATTACTGACAACGGAAGAATGGCACTCACTTCGGGACGCACTCCGAAAGATTCATGCTGATGTAGCAGCCGGTTCATTCACCCTCTCCGAGGACATGGAGGATATACACTCACAGGTAGAATGGTTGTTGACTGAAAAGCTGGGAGACATGGGAAAGAAGATCCATGCCGCCCGTAGTCGGAACGATCAGGTATTACTGGATATACGGTTATTTCTGCGCGCTGAACTGGAATCGCTCGTGAATGAGATCGATACACTGTTCAACCTACTGCAAGAGAAAAGCGAAACACATAAAAATGATCTGTTACCAGGCTATACTCACCTGCAATTAGCGATGCCATCCTCATTCGGACTATGGTTCGGTGCTTATGCGGAAAGTCTGTCCGATGATCTGATCACACTAGAGGCCGCATATCGAGTAGTCAATAAAAATCCATTGGGTTCAGCTGCCGGTTATGGGTCTTCCTTTCCGATCGACCGGACTTATACAACCGAGTTGCTCGGATTTGATTCGATGAACTACAACGTCGTTTATGCACAAATGGGAAGGGGTCGAAGCGAACGGATCGTAGCGCAGGCAATGGCGAATGTTGCAGATACGGTGGGTCGCTTGTGTATGGATGTATGCCTTTACCTGAATCCGCAATTCGGGTTCATATCTTTTCCGGATGAACTCACCACCGGAAGTTCGATCATGCCTCATAAAAAAAATCCGGATGTATTTGAGCTGACCCGGGCCCGTTGCAACCGGATTAAATCGCTTCCGAATGAAATACAGCTGATCACCACCAACCTGCCCTCCGGCTATCATCGTGATCTGCAATTACTGAAGGAAAATCTATTCCCCGCCTTGGGCGAATTACGGGATTGTCTGCAAATGACAAACTTCATGCTCCAACAGGTATCGGTGAAAAAAGATATTCTAGAGGATAAAAAATTCGATCACCTCTTCAGTGTTGAAGCGGTGAATCGGCTGGTACAGACCGGCATTCCGTTTCGCGATGCGTACAAACAAGTTGGTCGGGCGATCGAAGCCGGGGAATTCACACCTGAGCGAGCATTGAATCACACGCATGAAGGAAGCATGGGCCGCCTATGCAATCCGGAAATCGCTGCACAATATCAGTCGACCCGTGACCGCTTCCCCTTTCAGCAGATCGGAGAGCAGATCGTACGCTTGCTGACAGGTGAATAGTCTTCTGTACCTTTAATCTACATGAAAGCATTACTGTCGTTACTACTACTCAGCTTATTCACCTGTTTACTGAACGCCCAAACGTCCGGTGAAGAATTTTCGATCGAGTGCCGCGAAAAATGTGCGCTGCCCCACCTGAATAGCAGCCGTATCAATTATTATCAGTATCCATCGATGAACAAATACGACATCAAGTATTTGAAATTGGATATCAGTGTAGAGGCCAATAACCGTAACATCAGCGGGTCGGCTCTTACTCGATCTGTGGTGCGTCAAACACTCGATACGTTCATCTGTGAACTTAAGGGAAATATGACGGTAGATTCAGCCTTCATCAATGGGGTCAAGATCACCACCTTTACTCAATCCAACGACCACGTTTTTGTTCCGATCGCCCCGGCCCTATCACCAAGCACCGCTGTAGAGGCATTATTTTACTACCGCGGCACAGCCGGATCTGCCGGTGTATTTGCCGGCACATCGACCAGCACCGGATTATCCTATACGGCTACGCTCTCAGAAAGCTATCAAGCACGGGAGTGGTTTCCGATCAAGCAATTATTGAACGACAAGATCGATTCGGCTGAGATCTGGGTGACAACTTCTGCTGTGAATCGGGTCGGTGCCAACGGGTTGTTAACAGAAACGATCACTTCACCCAACAGTAAAAAACAATACCGCTGGAAGACTCGCTACCCGCAGAATTATTACTTACCCAGCATCGCCGTCGGTAATTATCAGGAATACTTGAATTATGCCAAGCCAGCTGCGATGGCGCCGGACTCAATCCTGATCCAGCACTACATTGCCGACAATGCCTCGTATTTATCTTCGAATAAAGCGAATCTGGATAAAACACCTCCCTTTGTCGAGAAGATGAGTGAGCTGTTCGGATTGTATCCTTTTAAGAATGAAAAATACGGACATGCGCAGGCCAATATCGGCGGCGGGATGGAACACCAGACCATGAGTACCATGGCCAATTTCGGAACGGGACTGATCGCCCATGAACTTGGACATCAATGGTTCGGCGACAATGTCACCTGCGCCAGCTGGAATGACATCTGGATCAATGAAGGATTCGCGACCTACTCTGAATACCTCATGATCGAAAAATTGCCGGCACTCTTCACCACCACACCAGCCGGCTATATGACAACTGTTCATAACAATATCATGAGTGTGGCGAACGGATCCGTGTACGTACCCAACAGCAGTATCTACGATGAGAACCGCATCTTCAGCGGTCGCTTATCCTATAACAAAGGGGCCGCCATCATTCACAACCTGCGTTTTGAGTTGCAGAACGATAATCAATTCTTTCAGATACTGCAGCAGTTTCAAAATCAATACAAAAACAGTTTTGCCAGCGCTACGGATTTCCAAAATGTGGCTCAAGCCATCTCCGGAAAAAACCTGAGCGACTTTTTCAACCAGTGGTATTATGGAGAGGGATATCCTACATTCAACGTTGATTATTCCAAACAGGGAGATAGTTTGGTGCTGTTTGTGAATCAGACCGTGAGCGCAGGATCTGTCACGCCTCTTTTCAAGGGTCTGTATGAAATCACGTTCCAAACTTCCAGCGGTGATACCACCGTATTGGTGAATCAGCAATTCAATAACCAAATATTCAAGTTCCGAAGCAACCGCACCCCAACGGGTATTGTGGTTGACCCGAACAACTGGGTGATCAATAAAACCGGTTCGATCACCACGGCTCTCCCAAACTCGGTAGACCGCAGCTCCGAAGTAGTGTTAAGTCCGAATCCCGGTGCGGGCCCCTATCGATTGCAATATCCCCCGCGTCTGTTCAATATGTTGGAGATCTATGGTGCAAACGGACGGATCATTCGTTCGCAAACGATCGGTCAACTTCAAACACTGACGACGATTGAATCACTTCCTTCGAGCGGATCCTATTTCATTCTTCTGATCGGGAAGGGACAAGTGGCTACGAAGAAGTTGATCGGACTTCGTTAGAGTCCATATTTATCAACCAGCAAGATCAACGCGGCCATGTTCACAGCACCCAGCTCCAACTCGCGCTTGTTGACGGCTTCGAAGGTGTCGTTGCGCGCGTGGTGATAATCGAAATAGCGTTGTGAATCGGGTTGTAGTCCGGCTACAGGTGTTTGGAAGGTTCGATTCAGCGGACCGATATCGGCACCCCCACCCCCTTTTACAAATTCACTGCAACCGTAAGGTGCGATCAGTGAACGCCAACTGCTTACTTTCTCGAACTGTGCATCACTCATCGTGAATCCGAAAGCACGGGGCGTGAATCCGCCGGCATCTGATTCCAATGCGAAAATGTGTTTCTCCCCTTTTGCTTTTGCTTCCTCTGCATATTTATTTCCACCACGCAAGCCGTTTTCTTCATTGGCGAATAACACAAATCGAATGGTACGCTTCGGCTTATAGCCGATGGCCTTGAATGCGCGGAGGATCTCGATGGTCTGCACACAACCGGCTCCATCATCGTGTGCGCCTTCGCAATTATCCCAACTGTCGAGATGTCCGCCGACAGTGATGATCTCTTCCGGAAAATCGGTGCCTTTCAGTTCACCGATGATGTTGTGGCCCATTACATCCGGGAGAAAATAACCATAGGTTTTTAAGGTGACATTGGTTTTATTACCGGCAAGATGTTGTGCTAACCAGTCTGCATCTTTGAGTCCGATCGCGACCGCCGGAATTTTTGCGTAGGCTGAATCGTATCGGGTAGAACCGGTATGCGGATGGTTATCGGTGCTGTGACTCAAACTTCGCACGATAACACCGACGGCGCCATATTTAGCAGCGCGGGATGGTCCTTGTGCACGGTACTTATTCGCATCGCTATATGCCTCGAAGGTGCGTACCATCGTATTGTTGAATGCATAATTATAGAATACGATCTTACCATTCACCTGATCTTTCTTGGCTTCCAGTTCATCAAAAGAATTCACCAATACTACATCAGCCGTTACACCATCCTTACCGGCACCGATGCTGTTACCGAGTGCCACCACATCTAATGGACGTTTTCCTGTCTTCAGGATCACGGACGCCTCATCTATTCCACCACGCACCCAATGAGGAACCAGGCAGGGCTGTTTCTTTACCAGATCACCGCCTGCAGATTTCAGCGCTTTGAATCCCCATTCTTCTGCCTGATACATTTGTTGTGACCCGGCCAGACGTCCTCCGATGGTTTTGGTCAGCACCCGCAGGTTCTCATAAGCCTGACTATTCATCAGGATCTCATTGGCCAGTGTTTGAATCTGGGCGGAATCCGTTTGGGCATTCGCTGAAATCAGGGAAAAGACTGTGAGTACAACAAAAAGGCGCTTCATAACCGTTTTTCCTTTAAAGATAAGAAACAGCGTAGCGGAAGGAAAAGGTTAACTTTATGTCCCTTTGAACGTTATCGGAACATGCGTATAGGAATTGTTTGTTATCCCACCTTCGGTGGATCCGGAGTGTTGGCTACCGAGTTGGGTAAGGCCCTGGCCCAGGAGGGGCATTCGGTGCACTTCATCACCTATCAGCAGCCGGTTCGGTTGACGGAATTCCTCCCCAACCTGTACTATCATGAGGTACAGGTGCCTACGTATCCCTTATTCGATTTTCCGCCATACGAAACCGCCTTGGCCAGTACCATGGTGGACGTCATTCGCAATCACGAATTAGATCTCTTACACGTACACTATGCGATCCCGCATGCATCAGCAGCTTATATGGCCAAGCAGATACTGCGCTCGGAGGGAAAAGACATCCCGGTGATCACCACCTTGCATGGAACCGATATTACGTTGGTGGGGCGTGATAAGACCTATGAACCCGTTGTCACCTTCTCCATCAATCAGAGTGACGCCATCACGGCTGTGTCAGAAAATCTTCGACAGGAGACCTTGAATCATTTCAAGATTAAGAAACCGATAGAGGTAATTCACAACTTCGTGGATACGGCTCGTTTTCGACGTAAGCCCATCGATGCTTTTCGTCAGGTATTGGCTCCCAAAGGAGAAAAGATCATAGTGCATGCTTCCAATTTCCGGAAGATCAAACGCATCCCTGATGTGGTTCGCATATTCGCCGCCCTGCGAGCCGAGGTGCCGGCTAAATTATTGTTTGTAGGGGACGGGCCTGAACGCAGTACGGCAGAAGAACTGAGTCGTGAACTGGGGGTATTCGATTGTGTTCGGTTTGTGGGTAAGCAAGATCAGATCGAAGATATTCTTTCGATCGCGGATCTATTCTTACTCACTTCGGAGTATGAAAGTTTCGGATTGGCTGCGCTCGAGGCCATGGCTGCGGGTGTGCCCGTGATCAGTACCGATGCCGGTGGTTTGGGAGAGATCAATATTGATGGAAAAACCGGATTCACGTGTGCAGTAGGTGATGTGGCCGGAATGAGTCAGCGTGCCATTGAACTATTAACAGATGAATCAATGTTGCAGCGATTTCGAGAAGCTGCCCGAGAGCAGGCAGGTGCTTTCGATCTGAGTCGGATCCTACCCGTGTACGAAGCCCTCTATAATAAAGTGATCAAGTAGAACTTTTCTACTTATCGACGAAGCCAGGGTTTCGGATCGATGTTCTTGGTTTCCATCATGAGGATAAGATCGACCTGTCCGCCATCTCCCTCTTCACTTCTTCCTGTCTT
>CANGZN010000077.1 GCA_947458625.1 Chitinophagaceae bacterium | reverse complement strand
TGATATTGTTGACTCCATTCTCACCTTTCGTGAATTAACGAAACTGAAATCAACTTATGTTGACGCCCTACCAGCCCTGATCAATCCAAAAACCGGACGTGTACATACGACGTACGGACAAGCTGTGGCAGTAACAGGTCGACTGGCCAGCAATAACCCGAACCTTCAAAATATACCCGTACGAACCGACAGAGGAAGAGAGATCCGAAAAGCATTCATTCCTCGAAGTGAAGAATATGTATTGGTCTCGGCCGATTACTCGCAGATCGAACTTCGCATCGTTGCAGCGATCAGCGGCGACCCGAACATGTGTGCCGCCTTTCGATCCGGAACGGATATTCATACGGCCACCGCAGCAAAAGTGTATAATATCACAGAAGATGCCGTTACCAAAGAAATGCGATACAAAGCAAAGAGCGTCAACTTTGGGATCATCTACGGACAAGGTGCGTTCGGATTGGCGGACAATTTGGGCATCTCTCGAACTGAAGCAAAGGAGATCATCGATAATTATAAAAAACAATTCTCCGGTATTCAACGATACATGGATGATACCATCGCCTTTGCCAAACAACACGGATATGTTCAAACATTGATGGGCAGAAAAAGGTGGTTGAAGGACATCACCTCATCGAATTTTACCGTTCGCGGATTTGCAGAACGAAATGCCATTAACTCTCCGATTCAAGGAACAGCGGCAGATATGATCAAACTAGCCATGCAAAAAGTGCATGCAGAAATGAAAAAAGCCAACATGAAAAGTAGGATGATCCTCCAAGTACATGATGAACTCGTGTTCGATGCACACCGAGAGGAGTTAGCTGAACTCAGACCACTGATCCTTTCCTGCATGCAATCAGCCCTTCCATTACCGAATGAAGTACCGGTCATCGCCGAATGCGGCGAAGGGAAAAACTGGCTAGAAGCGCACTAAGCGCCAATATCTATTGATTATTACGCTCCCGGAACTGCCCACCGCCACCACCAGGACCACCCATTCCACGAGGGCGCATAGAGGGCTGTATCTTTTCTTTCCAGATACCGAGCTCCTCTTTAGAAAGCACCGATCCGATGATCTCATCTTGGACATCTGAAAACTTTTTCATCTCGGCCATCATGGTCTCCCGATCCGGTCGAGTGCCACTACTCATAATCTCTTGTCGTTTTGCATCCTGCGCGCGGTATAGAACCTTAAGAGCCGTATCGACCATGGAAAGTCTGGCAGCATCCAGCTTGAACGCACTGTCCAATTTCTCTGTGATTCGTTTGACACGCTCCTCAACAGTTGCGCGTTGAGCAAATCCGAAACCCTGTGCTTGAAGCAAACCATGACAGGTAATGGCAAGTATGGTGATCAGGAGTAAGATTCGCTTCATGGGGTTGTTTTTGTATTAGACGAATTTCAGGATTTTTTCCATTCGGTCTCGTTAAAATTAGAGGCGCTCTCGCAAATCGGGGGTATCTTGCCACGCTAAATCACCTTAAATGGAATATTATAAACTAGTGGCGGTATCCGGACTGCCCGGATTGTTTGAGTTACTGACCACTAAATCGGATGGTGCCATCGTACGCGGACTGGAAGACGGACAAACCCGTTTTGCAGCAAACCGCAGTCACCAATTCTCACACCTGGAAAGCATCGAGGTGTTCACGCAGGCAGATAATACTAACCTCATTGAGGTATTCAAGGCCATGCAAGAAGCAGGAACCCCCTTACCGAATGAAAAAGACGCTAACGCCATCAAAAAGTATTTTGAAAAAGTTTATCCGGCGTTTGATTTCGATCGAGTCTATGGAAGCGACATGAAAAAGATGGTCAAATGGTTTGCGGTACTTCAGAAACACCAGGTTGAACTAAAACTCAGTGAACCGGAAAACACGGATACCAACGAATAAAATGTCGACTTCATTCATCAAAAAAACGCCTAGACACTATTTACCGGAGTCCTTCATCGTTGACTCCTGGAAAACCTTGGCGCCCTATTTTGAGGAACTTGAATCCCGACCACTTTCAACAGTGGTGGAACTGGAAAAATGGCTGAAAGATGCCAGTGAGCTGGAGGCGGTGATCAGCGAGGAAGCCAGCTGGCGACAGATCAGAATGACCTGCGATACGGAAGATCCCGCTTTGGTAGCCTCCTTTGAATTCTTCATGAAGAAGATTCAACCCATGATACAGCCGGTTGCCGATCGCCTCAACCGAAAACTAATCGATTGCCCGATCACACAGGAACTCGACACAAACAAGTACTTCACTTTTCTGCGTAACATCCGAAAAAACATCGAGCTCTTTCACGAGTCGAATGTTGCCATACAGTCAGAGCTGAATGTAGCCCAACAAGAGTATGGTATAATCGCAGGAAAAATGAGCATCGAGGTCAATGGACAAGAATACACACTTCAACAAGCCTCAAAATTTTTAGAGGACCCGGATCAGTCGCTGCGGGAGTCGGTATATCATAAGATCGCTGCGCGTCGCGCACAAGACCGCGACAAACTTGAAACACTATTCGAATTATTACTCGACAAAAGACAACAACTGGCTATCAACGCCGGATTTACAGATTACCGCGCCTATCGGTTCACCGAACTCGGCCGCTTCGACTATACCCCAAAGGACTGTGAACTTTTCCACGAGGCGGTACGGGAACAAGTAATGCCCCTCGTGAATGAGTTGCTCGAGGCCAAAAGAAAAGAATTAGGTGTTGATCGCCTCAGGCCTTGGGACCTGGAAGCGGAACCGATCGGTACCAAGCCACTCAGACCCTTTGAAAAGGGAAACGAATTAATCGATAAAACGATTCGTTGCTTAGAGAAACTAGACCCATACTTCAGCAATTGTATATCCACCATGCAGAAGATGGGGCGCCTGGATGTAGATAGCCGAAAAGGCAAAGCACCCGGCGGATATAATTGTCCGCTCGCCGAAACCGGCGCACCATTCATATTCATGAATGCGGCCGGTACCTTAGATGATATTACTACCATGGTGCATGAGAGTGGGCACGCCGTGCATTCATTTCTTAGCCACCCGCTCGAACTCAATGGATTCAAAGAATACCCGACGGAGATGGCTGAAGTTGCCAGTATGAGCATGGAGTTCTTTACAATGGATCACTGGGATAACTTTTTCTCCAATGCTGCAGAATTGAAAAGAGCAAAGCAACAACAACTCGAACGCGTCATCATTTTGTTTCCTTGGATCGCTACCATCGATGCCTTTCAGCATTGGCTTTACCTGAATCCCGGACACAGCCGGTCCGATCGGGAAACAGCCTGGGTACGGATCTTGCGCGACTACACATCGCCAGTGCTCGACATCAGCGGAACAGAAACATATCGATCTTTCCTCTGGCAACGTCAGTTGCATTTGTTTGAAGTGCCATTTTATTACATCGAATACGGTATTGCACAACTCGGTGCGATCGGCATGTGGCAACAGTATCAAAAAAATCACACAGAAGCGCTTGATCATTATAGAATCGCACTTCAGGCTGGCGGTACCCGCACCTTACCGGAATTGTTTAAGTTGGCTGGACTAAAATTCGATCTGTCACCTGATCACATCGGTACCTTGATGCGGTTTGTAAAAGCTGAGCTCGAGAAGATCAGTCACTGACAAGCCTGACAAACCCCCGAGACCACCATCTCCACTTGATTGACGGTATAACCTTTCGGCAATTTGACCGATGGCGTCACCACCTCATCTAAACAATAGGTATTGTCACAGGTCTTGCAGACAAAATGAATATGGTGGTCGTGATGATGACCGGACGCACAATCATCTTTGCAGAGCGCATATCGAATACTGTTGTCCTTGCTGGGTATCGAATGGATCAATCCTTTGTCAACAAAAGCTTGTAGAGTACGATAGATGGTTACCCGGTCGTATCGGTCACCCAGCTTCTTCTCGATATCGGAATGCGCTAATGCCCCTTTCCGACTGAGAAAAAATAACAAAATATCCGTACGCCCATCCGTTACACTGAGCGAATGTGCCTTCAGCAATGTAATGGCTTCCTGTTGACGGGCAGATGACATGTTATTGTTTTTTCAACGGTGGTTCTTTCAAGAAATTACGAGCAGCATCGATCAGTTCATTCACCTCCGATTGCTTCAATCCGTCTATCACCTTTCGAACATCTCCGTTCTGATCCACCAAGGCCCAAAACTGCGTGTGGAGAAAATCATCATCTATATTGGCCGGATTATTCGCCGGATCGTCAATGGTATAACTCACCCGGGCAGCTGTATACAAACTATCTTTTCTGCCTGTCACAAATACCCATTTGCGTGTGTCCACTTTCATCGAATCACTATACTTCTTCAATTGTGGAACTGAATCGGTTTCCGGATCGCACGTATGCGAAATGATCTTGAAGTTCGGCTCGTCTTTGAATGCTTCATAGACGGTGCGCATGTTGTTGTTCATTCGCGGACAAATACCCTTACAGGTGGTGAAGAAGAATTCAGACACGTATACTTTTCCCAGAAAATCTCGCTCCGTGACTGAGCGACCATCCTGGTCGGTGAACCGGAAGGGACGAACATAACTGACCGGAGTCACCTTGGGAGTTGAATAGCCGGGAATTAATTGCGTCAGCAAAAAATAAAACAACCCGATGAGTACACTGAAAAAACCCAGGTATATCCAGCCCTTTTTTGTCATGGTGTTACAAAGGTACAAAAGCGAACGAGGATGTTTTGCAACCATGTTGCTTTTATGTACTTTCGTAGCGTGTTTGGTAAAATCAATTGGGATGCCTTGGGGATCGGTGCTTCATTGGCCTGCGCCATCCATTGTGCCTTACTGCCAATTTTATTCACCTCGCTGCCCCTTTTTGGCGTCAATATCATCCACAACATCTGGTTCGAGGCTGGAATGATCGCCCTTTCTGTCGGAATCGGAACCTATTCCCTCTGGCACGGCTACCGGAAACACCACCACAGCCTTCAACCCTTGATCCTGTTTTACATTGGATCTGCTTTTTTAGTGACCAAGCAGGTGTTCATCAGCTATGAGCCCTGGCTGCTGGTACCCGCCGTTCTCCTCATCGTGATCGCTCATGTGCGGAACTATCGCTCCTGTCGGATACACGACCATGCACATGCAGAAGATTGTGACCATTAGAGTTGAGGGATGAGGGTTTAGATGGTTGAGTGTGTTGAGAGGGTTGAGCGTTCAGTTTAAGGTCGATTATTTAAGGTTTAACCATTCCAATATGAAATACCGTTTTGTGATCCTTTTTTTCTTGAAGGCCATCTCTTTCCAGGCCGAAGCACAAGAGACCGAAATACGCGCCCTGTTACAAAAACAAACCGAAGCCTGGAACCGGGGCGACATAGAAGATTTTATGGAAGGATACTGGAAAAATGATTCGCTGATGTTCATCGGAAAATCCGGGATCACATACGGCTGGCAGCAAACACTGGATAATTACAAAAGAGGTTACCCCGATAAAACAGCGATGGGACAATTGACATTCACGCTGATCGAGATCAAGCGGTTATCATCAAAATATTATTCCGTGGTCGGAAGGTGGAACTTGAAAAGAACCATCGGCGATATCGGCGGACACTATACCTTGCTGATGAAAAAGATCAACGGAGTGTGGGTGATAATTTCAGACCACAGCAGTTAGTCTAAACTACCTCAACTGCCTCAACTTACTGAGATAGCGTATCAATGCAGCTAACGCGATCGTCACAATGGCATAATAGATCAGACAAATCCACAAAGGAAATCGTTCCGGAAAAGCCAGGCCGAAATAGAATCCAAATGTCGCTGATGCGATCATCCAGATCAATGTCCACGCGATCGCATTTATGATGCGGACAAAAAAACGACTAATCTCGGGATCCCAACCTTGTTCCATAATGGGAAGATAACATACAGCACCCACAAAGGTTTGAAACGGATCAGTTCACGATCCGTAACTTGGCATATTGTAACATGATCTTTTTTTCTCCATTGTGCTCGAACTGAACCGTAGCAATGGGATTATGTGCAGAACCCTCCAACTTTATAACCTCCCCAAATCCGAATTTTTGGTGCTCTACGCGTTGGCCTACTTGCAAATCAGAGGTGTCACTCGCTTGAAAATCAGGCGAAGGAGTATGCGTCACCACCTTAGGCGCAACCGGTTTGGTCGGCTTCCAGCTGGAGGTGTCGGGGCTTGATTTTTCTTGGTAGTAGGAGCGGGCTTGTGTTTCCGCGCGACCGGATCCACCATCGTCTGAGGATTTCCAACCACGCATGCGTTGGTTCGCAGCGCCACCTCCCCAGCGAGTACCGGGCGCAGCTGAATGTCCGACCGAAGAACGTTCCACCCGATCCGTTGGCAATTCATCCAAAAAACGACTCGGTTCATTGTGCACCAATTGTCCGAACCGATAACGAGTGTTGGCATAACTGATCCACAAACGCTCTTTGGCGCGGGTGATCACTACATAAAACAATCTTCGCTCTTCCTCCAATTCCTCTCGCGTATTGATGGCCATGGCGTTCGGAAACAACAACTCCTCCAATCCAACGGCAAAAACACCGCGAAACTCCAACCCTTTCGCTGCGTGAATGGTCATCATCTTGATGGTATCTGCATTTTCATCGGCCGCATCAGCATCTGTCAGGAGGGTGATCTGTTGCAGGTAAGCACCCAGGGTTTTGTCAACCAACTCGCCGTCCTCATTATCCGGACTCTCCGTCCATTCCTTGATCGAATTCAATAATTCCTGAATATTCTCATAGCGCTGAACCCCTTCCGTACTCTTATCATTAAAAAGCTCCTTGACTAAGTTGGTCTGCTTACCCACATGAAAAGCCAGATCATACGCATTGCTGTTTGCCAGCATACTCTGAAAACTTCGGATCATCGTCACAAAATCTTCCAATGCAGTTAGCGTACCGGCACGAAACCCATGATCGCGTGCCTGTAACAAAACCTCCCACACAGACGTATTCGTAGTGTTCGAAACCAGGATCAGCTTATCAAGCGTGGTTTTTCCAATTCCACGTACCGGATAATTAATGATCCGCTTCAGCGCCTCCTCATCCTTCGGGTTGACCGTTAACCTCAGATACGCGACCAAGTCCTTCACCTCTTTTCGCTGATAGAAGCTGATGCCTCCATATATCGTATAGGGCAATCCCATTCGGCGAAGTGCCTCCTCAAAAGCGCGGCTTTGTGCATTGGTGCGGTAAAGAATGGCAAAATCCTTATTCTGAAAATGTTGACGGAGCTTGAATTCTTGTATTGTATCGGCGATGAATTTTCCTTCGTCATTGTCAGTCATCGTGCGCACCAACCGGATCATCTCGCCGGGTGGATTATCGGTGAACAGCGACTTCTCGATCTGTCCCTTATTCTGTCGGATCACTTCATTGGCTACATCCAGAATGTTTCGAGCGCTTCGGTAATTCTGCTCCAGCTTCACCACCTTGACCTGATCATAATCCTTCTGAAACTGAAGAATATTCTGGATCGTTGCCCCGCGGAAACTATAGATGCTCTGAGCATCATCGCCGACCACGCAAACATTCTCGTGCATGGCGCCGAGCAGTTTGATGATCTCGTATTGAGCAGGGTTTGTATCCTGATACTCGTCGATCAGGATATACTTGAATTTGTGTTGATAACGTGATAAACACTCCGGAACGGTCCTCAACAACTCATAAAACTTCAACAACAGGTCATCGAAATCCATGGCCCCGTTCTTGAAACAGCGCTTCGAATAGCGCTCGAAGATCTCCCCGATCATAGGACGATTGGCGCGAAGATCTTCTTGTTGTAGGCCATAATCGTTTCGATATTCATCCGGACCGATCAAAGCGTTCTTGGCGGAAGAAATACGATTGTAGACAGTTGAAGGTTTGTATTGCTTGTCATCTAAATTCAATTCTTGCAATACCGATTTGATCACACTCTTCGCATCATCCGTATCATAGATCGTGAAGTGTTTGGGGTATCCGATCCGATCGGCTTCAAAGCGTAGGATCCGGGCAAAAACCGAG
>CANGZN010000076.1 GCA_947458625.1 Chitinophagaceae bacterium | reverse complement strand
GCACGGAGATCACTCCGAATTTCTTGGTCATCTACCTGCCGAATGCGCCTACTGAAATTCAAGGGGGCGTGAAAGTGGAGCACAAGGATCTGTTCTGGTGGGGACTCTCCTTCCGGGCCAAGCAAAGTGCTATTCTTTCTGCGGGCGTGCATATTCAGAAACGCTTTAGCTTTGGTTATTCGTTCGACATCTATCGGACTCCACTGAGTCTGTTTGATAGCGGATCGAATGCCCACGAACTCATGCTTCGTTTGCTTCTTAAAAAATGAATTTTTTAAAACCTTGGATGCCTACATGACTCGAAATATCGCGCTCGCTTTTTTTTTATTCTTCCTCCCTTTCTATACTGCGGCACAGGTATCACCAAACAACCTATTGGTAAACGGTGATTTTGAAAGTGGTGCAAGTGGAAACGGATTTCAAACACTGTCTCCCTATAATTTCTTGGCGACGCTGACAGGTAATTCCAATCCGGGTGATTATGCGGTCATAACCAATCCGCAACCGATGAACACATCGTTCTTCATTTCCGGTACAGACCACAGCGGTAGTGGTAAAATGCTGGTGATTGACGGATCCGCTATTGGTGGTAATCCACGTTTCTGGAAAGCCGGAAGTAATGGTGGTGGGGTTGGTCCGCTTACTGTTGGACAAAACTACACCTTCAGTTATTGGATCAAAAGTATCGCAACGAGTGTCGTTGATGTATCCACAACGGCTAACATTCAAGTAAACTGGAACAACGCGAATAATATTACACTGGTCTCAGGAAACTTGCTGGCGCCGTTTCCCGGCAATACAGCCACCTGGCAGAAAGTGGTTTATTCGTTTACAGCAACCACCCCATTTGTAAATATTGAACTATCCAATAGTAATACCAATGCGGTTGGGAATGATTTTGCGATCGATGATGTGGAAGTATTGGCGCCCCCGAAACCGCTTGAAATAAGATACAATGCGATCGATCCGTCTTGCCCTTCTGCCAATGATGGATTCATCGTCGTATACGGCACAGGCGGTACACCACCGTATACGTATAGCTACAATGGTGGCGCGTATACCAGCAACAATGTTTTCGGCGGACTGGGTGCCGTCACCAACGCATTTGTTTCGGTAAAGGATGCCACCACTCCAACCGCCGCTGTTGTCTTTTCCCCTTCGAACATCTCACTGAGTCCGCCTGCTAACCCGCTCACCATTCGACCCGACTCAACGATCTGCAGCGGCGCCACCCTGCCCTTGTACGCAAGCGGGAGTTCTACCGGTTATAGCTGGTCTGCCAGTCCGAACGACCCAACCATTGTCAATCCGAATGCACAGAACACAACGGCAAGTCCGACCCAGAACACAACCTATACGGTCGTCACTTCTGTAACGCGCAACCGAAACCTTATTTTCAATGGTGATTTTGAGTTGGGTGATGTCGGCTTTGAAAGTCAATACACGTTTTTTCCTTTTCCCCCCAACCCCGCTAATGCCGGATTTGCCCAACGAGCGTACAGCATCGTAAACAACGCTCAGCAATTCGAACCCCAGTTTCAGCCCTGTGTGGATCATACCAGTGGCAGTGGAAAATTCATGGCCATCGACGGCGCTACAATACCCAATATCAAGATCTGGTCACAGAAAGTTGCCGTTTCCCCGAATACGAATTACACCATTGAGTATTGGTTACAATCGATCGATGGCACCAGTCCCGCACTCATCGAAACGCAGATCAATGGTGCGCCCATTACCGGAACGGCTGGCGGTAGCACATTCACAGCCCCTTCTACTGTGTGCAGCTGGCGACAAGTCACTTATAATTGGAACAGCGGAGCAAATACGGTTGCTGAATTGAGTTTTATCGGCCGAAACATTTCTTCTAATGGAAATGATTATTCGATCGATGATATTTCTATGAAGCATAGTGTGGCCTGTACCTTTTTGAAAACCTGCAACATTACCGTCAGCGCCGGCAGCACACCCATCACCAACTTCAGTTACAATACACCGGTATGTACGAATGGAACAAACCCCGTTCCTGCATTGACTGCCGGATTCACCACGGGTGGCGTATTCTCTTCGACGCCGGGTCTTTCGATCAACAGCTCAACCGGTGTGATCAATCTGGCAACTTCTACTCCGGGAATCTATACGGTGACCTACACCGTGGCCGCCAGTGCCTGTCAGGCTGCCGGCAACAGCACGGCACAGATCACGATCAGTTCTTCGATCGCGCCGGTCACAGGTTTCAGCTATGCATCGCCTGCCTGTGTAAGTCTTGGAACCATCAACCCCACCCTTGTTACTGGATTCACGACCGGTGGCACATTCAGCAGTACAGCGGGCCTGTCACTGAATACCTCTACGGGCGTTATCAATACCATCACTTCTACCCCAGGGACCTATACGATCAATTATATTCTTAGCGCCACTTCTTGTCAACCTGCTGCAAACGGAAGCACCACCATCACCATCAATGCTGCTCCCGTTCCACCAGCGGCAATACCACTGATCGATTATTGTCAGAATGAAATCGCTGTTGCATTGACTGCAACAGGTTCCGGTTTGCTTTGGTATACGACCGCAACGGGTGGAACAGGATCAGCGACAGCACCGACTCCGTCCACAATGACTGCCGGAACATTCAATTATTTTGTCAGTCAAACGAGCGGCGGATGTGAAAGCGTTCGAACACCGATCACCGTGATCGTCACCCCCGGACCGTCGGTTGATGCAGGACCTGACATTTCGATTGAACCCGGACAAGTAGCCAACCTCAATGGATCGACAAACGCACTCAATCCGATAATAAGGTGGAGCCCAATAAGCACCCTCAATAATCCCTCTATATTAAATCCCACAGCTGCTCCGACAACAACAACTCAATATTATTTACAAATTGAGGAAGCAGGTTGTACATCGATCGACAGCATGCGCGTGATCGTGATCAGCGACATCATCATTCCCAATGTCTTTTCACCGAACGGGGATGGCGTACATGATCGATGGATCATACAGCGGATCGAAGACCATCCGAATGCCGTGGTCGAGATCTTCAATCGATACGGACAATCTATTTTTCGAAGAACAGGCTATAATGCCGGCAACGCATGGAACGGTCAGCAAAATGGAAAAAATATTCCTGTCGGTGTTTACTATTATGTGATACAGGGACTCGTGAACCAGCCAAACAAAAGCGGATCTGTCACGCTTCTTAGATAATTCAAGTATAATTTTTTTATGGTGTGATCATTACTCTGTAATTGTTTCATTACCACTGGTCTTCTCTCAACACCAGATAGATCCACTTGTTATCGATGCGTTAAACTCGCGTTAATCGCAAATCATTGAAAATTTTTTGGGGGATTGCTCGTTTGGGCAAATAATCACCCGATAAATGAAATTTTCATGATCAAAACCGGTTTGACCCTGACGGGTCTTCTGGGCCTGGCAACCCTATTGCCTTCCGAAAAGTCCACACCAATCCCTTCGATCGAATCAAAATGTTCATTGATCTGGAAAGCTGAAATCGGCAAGACAAGCTTTCGAACCAATGTTGTCTTTAAAGGAGATCGAGTTTGGATCGGATCGAATGGAAACTCATTCATGGATCGTGGGGCTATCGAACCCGGCAGTGGCGTGTATGAATTAGATCGCCGAACAGGGAAACGGGTAAGACTTTTTGCCAATGAGTTCTTCGGCGACATGGATGTGAATGGTATTTTATGTCATCGAGATCGTTTATACTTCGGCAACGACAATGAAGAATTTTTATGTACCGATCTGCAGGGAAAGATCCGTTGGCGCAACCCAACCTCGGGCGATATTGAACATGAACCCAGTATGCTACAAACAAAAAGCGGAGCGGCCATCATCTATGCTACAGAAGCTGGTGAAGTAAAAGCAGTCAATCCGGATGATGGAAAAACCCTCTGGTCCTATTATGTTCGGGAGTTTGACGGCTGGAAACCCGGTGACAACCGAGCCGTTTTTAAGGTGAAGGCCTGGTTCAGCAATACCGGATTCTTTTATACACGCCCATTGATCGTAGATGTGAATGCAGATGGAGTCAATGATCTTATCTACCGAACCTACTCGGGAAATCTGCTGGCATTAGATGGAGACTCCGGTTCTTTGATCTGGTCGATCAAAGAAGATTACGGGATGGGTATCGGTTTCACGGTTTTGGGCCGAGGAAAACAAAAAATGATCGTTGCCCTAAAAAGTCTCGAAACAGATACGGTTCAACACGAGATTTCGTTTTACTCCTTAAGGGGACAAAAATTGAGATCGATCGCCATCTCTGAGGAATCTTGGAGTGGCGGACTGAATGCGTATTCGATAAATGAAGATCAAATATTACTTAATAGCCGAATAAAAACCTATCGGATCGATGTCAATGGCAGCATCACGGAGATTGATCGCTCCATGCCATTTAAATACACCTCCTGGGATAATGAATTAGTAGATGGATACCGAAATAGCGGTAATGCATTATTTGCCGATGGATTTATTCCCTTGTCAAATAATAAAAAAGCAATCGTTGTGTTGAATCAACAAGACAATGGAGACACAAACGTAGGATTTTTAGAGATTATCTCTGTGGAGGATGGTAGGATTCTTGATCGCCTCTCGGTTCAAAGTGGCGGGGAGATGCCCCCCGTAATTAAAGATGTCGACCTCGACGGAGACCTCGATCTTCTATTTGCCGGATATGACGGATATCTCTACTGCTATCAACTACCTAAATATTGAATGACATGATAAAAAAAACACTGCCCAATGGTTCCGCCGGTATCATACTTATAGCACTTTTGTTACTCGTTTTAATGGTGGGTTGTTCGTCGCAACGCAGATCTCGAATCGCTCCACCATTAACTGAACTCGATATTCCCTTCCAAATATTTCAATTTCAGGCAGACAGCGGTTTGACGGTACGCTTGGCTACTGGTACAACGATTCGAATTGATTCCGGGAGCTTGGTGGATACAGAAGGAAAATCTGCAAAAGGTAAAATCGAGTTTCGTGTTCGGGAATTTCATACTACGAACGATATACTTCGCGCTGGCATTCCATTAAGCACTCAAGCAAATGGCTCGGAGCGGCTACAGTCGGCCGGCATGATCGAAATGCGTGCGTATTCAAATGATCAGGCGCTGGAAGTAGCTACCGGTAAAACGATCGGAGTAGATTTGGCCGGTTATCGAAATTCCACCGGCTACGATCTATGGTATATGGAAGGCGATGATAGATGGAATATTAGGGGTAATTATCGAGCGGATTCAAACCGATCAAAGATCGAGGCAATACAAACGTTGAAGGATTCCTTGAAAAAACCCCGCTCACCGCAGGAAGAAGAGGATCGAACCTTTGAATTGGTGGGCAATATCAGCGAGATCCCCTACCTGAAACCTTATGCCGGCATGAAATGGAGACTGGATGATTCAGAATCGATCGAAGTGCTGGGCGTACAAGGACGGGTGCATTGGGAAAATGTACGCATCAATAAAGTAAAGAACAAACAGCAAGTATTTGCACTGACCTTCACCCAATTTGATCGAGGGGATGAGGGCTCATATAAGGGCATTCAGAAAACGATTCTGGCCAGCCCGATGACCACCCGGAGCGACATGAAAGATCGAATGGCGATCTATGAAAAGGAACTTGCTGAGGTAGAACGTCAAGAACGGGCTCGTCAGGAAGCTTTAGCAAAGGCTAAGCAGGAGGCAGATCTCATCCAATCGTTCAAAGCAGACAGGCTGGGAATTTGGAATGTAGATCGGTTTCAGAAAATGGAAAATTGTGTGCCGGTCTACGTGCATTTTGATTTTGAACGTTCGATCCAGTCGAGCGACAAACCCATTCGTCTTTTTGCCTTGTATGATGGAGACAATTCGGTTATGGAATACAAACCCGAGGAGTGGAAGGTCGTTTTTTTACAGAAAGGCAAACCGATGCGACTCATTGCCGTACTACCGAATAACCAACTAGCGCTGGTCGATAATGATCACATCCAGTCTGTTCTACGGCAAGGAAAAAATGAAGTGACGTTTGAAACGAAAAAGGTTCCGTCCAGCGAATTTTTGAAAACAGCCACCCCCTGATCGGATTAATGCAATTTTTTCTCGTCTCGGAAAAACCGATACGAATGGAGGCAGGACTATGGCAGGAGTACGGGTTTGAAATATGGATTTTGAGGTAAGCGATTAATTACCTGTCTTGATCCAGCACATGAAAAATGTGAGGGATCGGAACATCCAGTGACTTAGAGATACAGTACAATTGATAAATACTAGTGTTAATCTTTCCTAACTCGATGCGACTAAGTTGGGTGTAATCTATGTTCGCTCCATTCGCCACTTTTTCGATCGACAAGCCTTTGTCGTTACGTATTTCTCGAATCCTGGCTCCGATTTTTTTACTTACTTCTTCCCGTTTCAACGACATATAGCAAATATGTTATAATGGCGGCGCATCTGCAATGGCAAATATGCCTTTTGAGTAATTTAAATGTAATTATTCCGGGATTTGTAGGACATACCACTAATAGGTAATGCATATCTGCTGCTAAACACGTAGCACATATGCTATATGGTCTGTTTCCAACAGGATACAAAACGGGGGGCCGTACAGCCCCCCGTTTGAATATTCGAACTTGAAAGAATCAATTTCCAGGAATCAGTTTTCCGGTAATGACTTCCTTACCTACACGGAACCGGTAAATCATTGGAACCGACTGGCCGGGTTTAACCGGATAGTTGAGCAGCCTCCAATCACCTGCGTTCCAGTATCCCTGATAAAGTTGAGCCAATTGCTGTCCGCTCAGATCGAACAGACTCAACTCAGCTTGTCCGGATACATTAGCAACCAAACTGAACTGGATCAATTTACCATACGGATTCGGAAAGGCATTCGCACGGATCGTTGTACGCACAGGTTCGATTTGAACATCTACATACCGTTGAGTAGATTCCGTTTGAGGACAATCCATTTTAACAGAATCATACTTAAGGAATACGCGACACTCATCGAATGCTTCATTGAATGTGCTGACCATTCCACTCACGGCAGAATAAGAAGGTACAAACGTTCCCCCCGCAGCAGCTGCGCCAGGCATCAGTACTTGTCCAAGTAACTTATTCGCAAGTACCAACAGGTTTTCAACCGTCGCCCCGCCATTGGCTGCGAGATAACCGACAACCTTGTCATTCATCATCCAGGATTCAATCGCACTGCTATCCATTTCACAGGAAAGCACGGTGGTAGTATCTCCGCAGTTTGCGAGTTTCTGCGTGATCAGGTAACCACTATCGAGTATGAAAGGCAACAGTGTTGGATTGATCCGAAGATTTAGAGACAATGCCAGTGTCTGAGATAAGAACACATTGTTCAACCGACCTTGACGATTCAAGTAACCATACGTACTCAATTGAGACATGGAAATGTTTCCGGTATGGGTCAGTGCGCGAGGCGTACTTCCACCTGGCATCACCATATTTACACGCACGGAATCATTTACAGTCACTGTTATAGTTCTTGTACCCGCACCCAGTATGATATTTCCGGGAAGCAGTAAAGAACGGATCAGGGAAACCGGATTGCGATATAAACTATCCCCATCACAGGCTTTTCCTTTTGGACTTCCAAAATATCCCTGCGTATAGGTACAGAAATCATCGTCCAGGCAAACATTCACCGTGATGCTGGTGGTGTCTGATGCAGAACAACCATTGAAATCCGTATAAGTATAGATAACCTGATGAACACCCACACCTGCGGTCTGAATATTGAACGTTGAGCCAGTAACATCATTACCACTCCACACACCACCACTCGGTGTGCCACTTAATTGCAGTGTATCCGTATAATCACAAACTGGATCATAACTGCCTGCATTGACAACAGGCAACGGATTTACCGTAATGCTAGTCGTGTCGGCTGCAGAGCAACCATTAGCATCTGTATAATTATAAATCAACTGATGCGAACCAACGCCAGCCGTCTGAACATTGAATGTTGAACCAGTAACACCAGTTC
>CANGZN010000075.1 GCA_947458625.1 Chitinophagaceae bacterium | reverse complement strand
TTTAACACCATCGGCTACGGTATTGAAAACCGGACGGTCAAGATGCGTGGTGCCGCCTTTGCCGGGCGTTACGCCTCCGACTACCTGGGTTCCGTACTCCATCATTTGTCCGGCGTGAAAACTGCCTTCTGTACCGGTGAATCCCTGTACCAGGATCTTGGATGATTTATTGACGAGGATACTCATAGTGTAATTTGGAATTGACCGCAAAATTAGGGGGATTTCGGCCCCTGACAAGAGGAGTAAGGGCTATTTCAGGAGATCATCCATGTTTCGGTCGGGATCGATCTTGCCCCGTTGCTCCAACATGCGCATGTCTTTGGCGTCTTTCAGGAAGTCAGAGGCAAAAATGAAGTCGTTCAGGCGCTGGTTCTTGCTGAAAATGATATCCTTATTGCTTCCTTCCCATTCCTTATGTCCCTGGTACATATACAGAATATAATGGCCGATCTCCATCACACTGTTCATGTCGTGTGTGTTGATCACGGTGGTCATATTGTATTCGACGGTGATATCTCGGATCAGCTTATCGATCACCAGGGAGGTTTGCGGGTCCAGGCCCGAATTGGGCTCATCGCAAAAAAGGTATTTCGGATTCAATACGATCGCCCGAGCTAGGGCTACCCTCTTTTTCATACCGCCACTGAGTTCGGCCGGATATTTCTTATTGACGCCTGGAAGGTTGACTCGCTCCAGCACTTCATTCACACGATCTTTTTTACGGGCGATCGAGTCAGAGGAGAACATGTTCAGCGGAAAGAGAATATTCTCTTCCACATTGAGGCTGTCGAACAGTGCTGACCCTTGGAATAGCATTCCGATCTCTTTGCGGATCTCCGTACGTTGTTCATCATTCATTTCCGTAAAGGAGGTTCCATCATACAGGATCTCTCCAGCTTCAGGCTGAAAGAGTCCGACCATACATTTCATCAATACCGTTTTGCCGCTGCCACTGGCACCGATGATCAGATTACACTGGCCAGCCTTCATCACCGCATTCACATCCTCGATGATGGCTTTCCCGTTAAAGGACTTTTGTATGTTTTTTACCTCGATCAAGCCGGTGTTTCAGATGTGATGCCACGAAGATAGATAACCAAATCAAGCCGGCGAAGAATACAATCTGTTTGATTCGATGCAAAATATTGGAGTTTTGCACGATTGGGTCGTACAGTTTAAAATGGCTGTAAGAAAATAGGTAGTGCTTCACCTTGTTAATCAAAGAGTAGACAATAGCAGGATCAGTTTCTTTAAAAAAGACGAGGTAGTAATTTTTTGAAAAAAATGAGTCATTAATGGATCGTATGTGAGATGAAATTGAGTCATTACTAGTCGATATGATCGTGAAGTCGCTAGTATCATTTTGAAGGCTATAGGTGTAAAGGTCCACAGCGTTCAAATACTCTCCATTTTTCCCGACTAAATGCCTGTTTTGAAACATATCAGATATAACCCATTGATTCTTATCATCTAGCCAAACCTCATTAAAGACGTGAGAATTTGGGGCTAACCCAGAGTTTGGCCGCTGTATGTTTTGAATTAATCTCAATTGAAACCCTGCGGAAATTAAAAAATATGCTTGCAGGTAGGAAGCTTCTCCACATTGAAATGCCTCATCTTTATTCAATTTAATTGATTCAAACAATTGAATTGGAGAGTGATATTTATTCTTAGACGGACCAAAAAAGTGATTGATGCAAACGGATCGATAGAGAAAGTTGTTTATACATAGAAGCTTATCAGTGTCAGTAATGCATTTTTTTATGTCGGTCGAGTCCTCCAATAATTTCTTGGCATAACTAAGTTCTGCTTCTTCGAAATGGAGATCATTCGTAGTTGAAAGAGCGTGACTGTTTTTGAATTTATATCATACAAATCTTGCGCGGAAGCGAAATGCTTGTAGTTAAACCCCTGATTCCTTATAATGAAAATAAGTATGTTTAAAATAAGCAGTACAATGCCAATCTTTATGAATATCCGGCTATTCATAAGGGTAATTACAAAAGCAAAGCCGAAAGCACGTAGTCGGCAAACAGGATCAGGACACAACTTACCACAACCGCTTTGGTACTTGCACGGCCGATCTCCAATGCGCCCCCTCGTACATAATAGCCAAAATAAGCGGGTATGCCGGAGATGATGAAAGCGAATACGTAGGATTTGGTTAGTGCGAAGTATACGTTGTAAGGAACGAACAGCTCCACCAGGCCTTTATCATAAATATTGGCGGGGATGATTCCCGCCATCGTGCCGGCCAGCCTTCCTCCCCATATACCCAGTACCATCGCAATGATGACCAGCAACGGAATCATGATAAGCGCTGCTACGATCTTAGGTAGAATGAGATAAGCTTTGGAATTGATGCCCATGATCTCCAGGGCATCGATCTGCTCGCTCACGCGCATGTTGCCTAGTTCACTGGCTATCCTACTTCCGGCAACACCCGCCAGTACAATACAAACCAAGGTGGGGGCGAATTCTAAAATCACTGTATCACGTACGATCTGTGCGATCGTGGTGAGTGGTATCAGTGGGCTGACCAACTGATAGGCTGTTTGTATCGTCGAAACAGCTCCGATAAACACAGAGATAATGGCCACAATGCCCAGCGAGCCGATTCCGATCTCCGCACATTGGTGCATGAATTCACGCCAATACATTCGGCCATTTTCCGGTTTGGCGAACATGCCTTTTAGCATGATCATGAATTGACCTATGTCCTTGAAGAGCTTCATTTTATTTGGCCTCAGCCGATGGTTTACGGAAACGTTTCCACCAGCGGGATTGTTTCACGATCTCAGCCGTTGCGGTTTTTGATTTTAATTGCGCATCCACCACGGCGATCATGGCCATGTTCACGATGCTTCTGACGGAGGAGCCCAGTTGAAGAATGTGAACGGGGCGTTTCAGTCCCAGCAGGATCGGCCCAACCGCATCCGCTGTTTCTAATTCTTTCATCAGGTTATAGGCGATGTTGCCGGCCGACAGATTTGGAAAGATCAGTGTATTCACTTCCTGGTCAGCTAACTCGCTGAACGGATAATTCTCTTTGATCAATTCCTGGTTGAAGGCTACACTTGCTTGCATTTCTCCATCTACGATCAGATTCGGCATCTTCTGCTTCACGATCTCTCGGGCTTTGGCTACCAAACGGGCTTCAGGCGAATCACTGCTTCCGAAATTCGAATAACTCAACAGGGCGATCCGTGGAACGATGTTGAAGTTGCGCACCTCTCTGGCGGCAAGCAAGGTGATCTCGGCCAGTTCTTCTGCCGTGGGACTGAAATTCACCGTTGTATCTGCCAGGAACAGTGGACCTTTCTTTGTCAACATCAGATACATCCCTGCGATCTTCGTGGTGCCTTCTTCGGTTCCGATCGTTTGCAGCGCCGGGCGAATCGTATCGGGGTAATTTTTTGACAGACCGGAGATCATGGCATCCGCATCGCCGCACTCAACCATCATACAGCCATAATAGTTCCGATCCTTCATGATCTTTCTGGATTCATAGGAATTGAATCCTTTGCGACCTCGTTTGGCGAAGAATAGATCTCCGTAATGATTTCTTTTCTCCTCGGAGACGTCACTTCTCGGATCGAAAATGGGCAGACCTTCGATATCAATACCGTTCGCAGCCGCAATGGTGCGAATCCGATTTTCATCACCCAAGAGGATCGGATAGCCAATGCCGTCATCAAATACGATCTGGGCCGCTTTCAACACTTTCACATTATCTGCTTCGGCGAAAACGATACGTTTAGGATCGCGACGGGCTTTGTTGCCTAAGATCCGCATCACTTGGTTGTCCAGCCCCAGTCGCTTATTCAATTCAGTTACATATCCCGGCCAGTTGGTGATCGGACTTTGTGCTTCGCCACTTTCCATGGCAGCCTTTGCCACTGCGGGGGCGACCGTTGCAAGAAGTCTAGGATCGAGGGGTTTGGGAATGATATAGTTCGGGCCGAATATAATATTGCTTTCATTGTAAGCCATGTTCACAATATCCGGCACCGGGGTGCGGGCCAATTCCGCAAGGGCTTTGACGGCAGCCAGCTTCATGGCTTCGTTGATGTGACGGGCCCGAACGTCAAGTGCGCCTCTGAAAATGTAGGGGAAGCCCAACACATTATTGACCTGGTTGGGATAATCACTTCTGCCCGTAGCCATGATCAGGTCTTTACGCGCGCCGGTGGCTTCCTCCCAACTGATCTCCGGATCGGGGTTGGCCATGGCAAATACGATCGGATTTTTTGCCATCGATTTGACCATATCCGCATTCACCAGATTACCTGCGCTGAGTCCGATGAATACATCTGCGTCTTTCATGGCCTGTGCCAGCGTCATTTCTCCCTTCGCATTGGCGTATTTCAATTTGAAATCTTCCATGTCCGTCCGCCCCTTGTGCAACACGCCTTTCTTGTCGAAGAGTAAAAAGTTTTCATGTCGGGCGCCCAAGGCTTCATATAGTTTGATACAGGCCATCGCGGCAGCTCCTGCACCGATCACTACAAAACGAACTTTCTCGATCTTCTTTTTCTGCACCTCCAACGCATTCAACAAGGCAGCGGCACTGATGATGGCCGTGCCATGCTGGTCATCATGCATCACCGGAATATTGAGCTGTTTCTTCAACTCCTGTTCGATGTAGAAACACTCCGGTGCCTTAATGTCTTCCAGGTTGATGCCCCCAAATGTGGGCTCCAACGATTTTACGATCTCCACAAACTTGACCGGATCTTTTTCGTTGATCTCGATGTCGAACACATCGATATCGGCAAAAATTTTGAAGAGTACGCCTTTTCCTTCCATCACCGGTTTGCTGGCCTCTGGACCGATGTCTCCCAAGCCGAGAACAGCAGTACCATTGCTGATCACGGCTACCAGATTGCCTTTCGCGGTGTATTTGTATACATTTTCCCGGTTGTCTGCGATCTCTAAGCAGGGACTGGCCACGCCGGGTGAATAGGCGAGTGAAAGGTCGCGCTGTGTTTTGGCTTCTTTGGTTGGGACGACTTCGATCTTGCCGGGGCGCCCTTTAGCATGATACTCGAGCGCTTGCTGTTTCCTCAGGTCGTTTTGCATAGCAATGAATTAGAGGGTGCAAGGTACAAAACCGGAAGGGAAAGGACTATTTGGAGCTGTTGAGGCTGGCCCCCAGCCAAGCCATGAGCCCAACCCCGACTTCCAAGGCCGACTCATCCACATCGAAACGTGGTGTATGCACCCCATGAATGATCCCTTTACTTTCATTGCGTGTACCCAGTCGAAAAAAACAAGCTGGGATTTGCTGGGCATAATAGCCAAAATCCTCGGCCCCCATTCGGAGTTCGGTTTCAGAAACTTGATCGTTGCCAATGTAATCGACCGACAGTTGACGACAAGCCTCGTTTACTTTTTCATTGTTGTGCACGCAAGGGTACCCGACATCTATGTGTAGGTCCAATTCTCCGCCCATAGATTTGACCAGGTCAACCGACAACCGGCGGATCCTCTCATGCGCCTCCTTTCTCCAGTTTTCATCCATCGCCCTGAATGTTCCCATCAATTTCACCTGCTCGGGGATGACATTGGTTGTTGTTCCCCCTTGTATAGAAGTGATAGAAAGTACAGTTGGATTGAACGGTTGATTATGCCGGCTGATCAATTGTTGAAGCGCCGTGATGAGGTGTGCGCTAATCAGGATCGGATCGATCGCTAAATGAGGAGATGCCGCATGCCCTCCCTTGCCTTTGATCGTGAAATAAAGTTCATCAGCACTTGCCATCACCTTGCCTGCCCGAAAACTGGCTTTTCCTGCATCCAGTAATGTATTCACATGTAGCGCAACAATCGCCTCCGGTTTCGGATTTTCCAGCACACCGTCGCGAATGAGTAATGAAGCGCCACCCGGATTTTTTTCTTCACCAGGTTGAAAGATCAACTTGACCGTCCCACTCCAATCGGTCCTTGTTGTTTGGAGTATTTGCGCTGCGCCTAATAAACAAGCTGTATGCACATCATGCCCACAGGCATGCATCACGCCTTCGTTCAATGATTTATAGGGAATAGCCGTTTCTTCAGTGATCGGCAGGGCGTCCATGTCGGCGCGCAGGGCCACGATGCGCGCATCAGGATCCTTCCCCCGGATCAGTCCAACAACCCCCGTGGTGGACATCACCTGGTAGGGGATATCCATTTGTTTCAATTTCTCTTGTACAAAAGCCGACGTTTGAAACTCCTGATAACTCAACTCAGGATGTGCGTGCAGGTGACGGCGCCATTCGATCACCTGCGGTGCGATCTGTTTAGCCAGTTCCTGTATGCGTTTGAGCATGTTAGCGGTTGTTGGGTTGGGGGACGTTATTGATGAAGTAGGTATCGATCTCATCGTTCATCACAAACACGCCCTTTGGGAAAAGCGGTTTGAGCTTCTGAGAGAAGTATAAAGCGTCTTCTTTGGTTTTAAAATTACCCACCTTTAGTTTGTAATAGGGGGCCTGATGCCAGAGATAGGGTTTCAGGTCTGGGTAATTTTGATAAATCAGTGTTTTGGCCTGAATAGCTTCCTGACGGTCTTTAGTATTCGATACCAGTAATCGGAATCCCGCAGTTACCCGACGGCCGGATCGAGTGGTGTATTCATTCACCTCGATCTGCTTGGCAATCAATTGATCGATTCGGGCATCCTTCACGATTCGGATCGTCCCTGAATCCGGTCTTGTACGGGGGATGGTGTCTTGTCCCGTTGACGATAGGGAAGTGATCAAGAAAACACAAGTCAATAGTATGGCGTATCCGGTTTCTTTCATGTTAATAAGCACTACCAGCCGAAGCGATGTTTTCAATCGGATGCCAGGTGGTTTTGATTTCTTGCAGGTCAAGAATCCGGTAGGGAGAAAGGGCGTCGTTTTCAGGTAGAGAAACGATCCGCTTCAAGTTGGCGGTTGCAGCAAGCTGAGTCTCTTTCCATGCGCTGTTATCCAGGCTACTCATCAAGATGGCATTCACGTCCAGGTGACCTGCCATCCAGGGGAGCAGTTCACTTGTTTTTCCAGTTAATATATTCACGACGCCCCCTGGAAGATCTGACGTGGCCAGGGCTTCCGCAAAACTGATGGCTGCCAATGGGCGGTCTGTATGTGCCACGATCACACATGTGTTTCCTCCTGCGATGGCAGCAGCCATGGGTTGGATCAATCCCAACAAGGGTTGTTCATTGTTTGCCATGATCCCCACAACGCCCATCGGTTCCGGAACAGAAAAATTGAAATGGGAGCTGGCAACCGGATTCACGGTACTGAACAATTGATGATACTTATCGCACCAGCCGGCAAAATGTACCAAGGTGTCGATGCAGGCATCTACTTCTTTTTTTGCCTGAGCCGTTGATGATCCGCTGTCAGTCAATTCACGGATCATTTCCGTTCGTCGTGCTTCAACTACTTCGGCCATTCGGTAAAGGATCTGCCCCCGGTTGTATGCCGTCTTTCCGCTCCATCCGCCGAACGCGGAACGGGCAGCGGTTACGGCGTCGCGCAGGTCTTTACGAGAGGACAAGCAGGCGTTCGCCAGTGCCTTTCCATCGGCATCGCTAACAGTATAATATCGTCCGGATTCGGTCCGGGGGAATTGGCCTCCGATGTATAGCTTGTAAGTCTTTAATACGGAGAGTCGGGTTTGATTTTTTTTGATGGGCATGACTTTCCGTTTAGCTGTTTATGTCCAAGTAGGGTGATAATCCATGTAAGCCGCCTTCTCTTCCAAATCCGCTCTCTTTGAATCCGCCGAAGGGAGCCGCTGCGTCGAATTTATTGAAGGTATTTGCCCAAACCACGCCAGCACGTAACCGTCGGGTCATGTTGAAAATCCGCGATCCTTTGTCGGTCCATACACCCGCACTCAGTCCGTAGGGCGTGTTGTTCGCTTTTTCGATCACCTCATCATCGGTTCGGAATGTCAGAATAGCTAAGACCGGACCGAAAATTTCTTCTTGGGTAATTCGATTGCTCTGCGCCACATCGGTGAATAATGTAGGCGGACACCAAAATCCTTTTTTCGGTAATGAACA
>CANGZN010000074.1 GCA_947458625.1 Chitinophagaceae bacterium | reverse complement strand
TCGCAAATGACCATTTCCGCATTGAAATAGCTGGCGATCTCCCGGATCCGGTTGGTAGCCCCTACGTCGGGGGCGGCAAAGGTAAGGTTTTCCAGCTTCAGATTCTCGAGATAAGGGATGAAAACGGCATGGCTGTCGAGGTGGTCGACCGGTATGTCAAAATAGCCCTGAATTTGGGGCGCATGCAGGTCCATGGTAACGACCCTGTCGGCGCCTGCTGCAACTAACATATTGGCTATCAATTTACTGCCAATAGCCACACGGGGGCGGTCCTTCCGATCCTGGCGTGCATACCCATAATAAGGGATCACGGCGATCACTTTGTACGCAGAGGCCCTTCGAGCGGCATCGATCATCAATAACAGCTCCATTAGATTGTCGGTCGGAGAAAACGTGCTTTGGACCAGGAAAACATAGTCGCCGCGCACGCTTTCCAGGAACACAGGACAGATCTCTCCGTCACTGAAGCGCTGGATATTGACCTGTCCCAGGTGTGTTCCATACGACGCACAGATCTGCTTGGCCAGCTCCTGCGATCCGGTGCCGGCGAATATTTTGGCTTTTTGCATGTGATGGGGGAATTGTGATGCGAAGATAATTGATGTAATTGCTTACTCTACTCACAAGAAGCGGGAGATGGAAAAGTCGCTTTAGGCTGTGCATAACGCTTAGTGGCATTGTGTCAAGGTTCTCCGTTGACTATCATTGATCCATGATGCCATCCAAGAAAGATCGAGTGGGCCCTGACTGCCAGCGATCCACTACACAGGAGTTACTGATTCAAATTTTGGGGACGGCCCACGGAGCGGATTCGCTCTGGAAACATGTCAATGGTGATCTGGGTCGACTGGCGGTTATGGGGCCGGAGGAATTGATCCAGGTCCGCGGATTGGGCCTGGAACGAGCCAGGCGGTTGCTGGCCACCTGGGAACTAAGTAAAAGGCTTTCAATGGATAAAATGCGGCTGGAGCAACGGGTTCTTCAATCATCCGCTGAAGCGGCTCGCTTTTTGCAGGAACAGATCGGGCATTTGGACCACGAGGTTTTTTGTGTGCTTTACTTGAACCGGGCCCTGCGTATGATACGTTTGGAACAGGTCAGTCAGGGTGGTATCACCGGAACCGTTGCCGATCCGCGTATCATATTCCGAAAAGCTCTTTCACTCCGAGCCGTGAGTATGATCGTAGGGCACAATCATCCATCAGGTGCCTTGTATCCGAGTCAGGCTGACCGTGAATTAACGCAGAAGATCCAAAAAGCAGCTGAGTTTTTCGATATCACCCTGCACGACCATTTGATCGTGACGCGGGAGGGATATTACAGTTTTGCGGATGAAGGACTGATATAGATACTATTAAGCCTGAGCGGTCGGTCCTCCGAAATTCAACGGCAACTGAATCTCCTCAATATCCTGAATGGGGCCATGAGTGGATTCGAATTTTTGAATATTCTCGGTAAGTGCACGCATCAGCCGCTTGGCATGTTGCGGGGTAAGTATCAAGCGGGATTTCACCTTGCTCTTGGGTGTGCCGGGCATTACATTCACGAAATCGATCACAAACTCTGCATGAGAATGCGTGATGATGGCCAGGTTGGCATATTGTCCTTCGGCGACCTCCTCTGAGATCTCAATATTCAACTGATTGGGAACAGGTTGATTTTCTTGCATGGTCATTTTTGGTTGATAAGTGTGATAGCATTTTTAAGCGCCAGATCCGGATTTTCAGAGAAAGCAGCGGATGTGAATACGGCCGACACATCGCTGATCGCATTCAGTTCCTTCTGTAAACTATTATAGTTGTTTTTTACTTTTTTAAGAGAGCGCGTTACGGGATTAAAAACAAAATAGTCATACAGCAGCTCGAATTGACGCAGTTCTGACTGAACATAATTGCTGGAAACATAGGCTACATCGGCTTTATAACGTTTGTACACTCCGGCTTTGGGTCCGGTTGACAACTCTTGGAAATAGGCTTTTTCCGAGGAGCCCAAATGCTTGCCATACACAAATCGCATATCGCTACTCAATCCGACTGACTGATTTGCCAAAAACACGAATGAATCCACTTCGCCTGGAGATTTGATCAAGGGCATCCCGGGATTCGAGGGAGAAATGAACTCAACCTCCTGGCTATAGGTATTGTATCCAACCTGAATATTTACTGCGATTGCTTCGGTCGAATAAATATTTCCCTTGTTACGCTCCCCAAACAAATATGAGGTGCCGATCACCCGGTACGGTCCGATCATCTTGAACATCCCCTCTCCCGTCTGCTCACGCAAAAGGCGGTTGTGGTTCAATACGGGATCCACCCAGCCTACGGTAGGACTAATAGTCCCCAGCTGAGCGATCGAGTAATTGATTGACAGGAGCGATGAGATCGCCAATATGAGATACTTCATGCCATGCATTTAACCAAAGGTAAACAAATGATAACGCGATACAACGGACACAAAAAAAGGGATTGTTAAACAATCCCTTTTGAATTTCAGTTAAGTGAATTCTTATCGAGCGCGCTGATATTGCAGGTCGTCGAAGAAAGCACGAAGCGGGTTGTTGTTGTAGTTCCAGTCAACCGTCATGTTGCGGGTAGCAGGCTCCCATTTGCTCAAACGACTACCAGTTCCGGTGAACATAGTGATGGGAGGACCAGCTGGATCGCTTCCGAATACATTTGTCACCAAGTTGGTGGTTGTATTGAAAACAACAACAGGTGCAACGGTAGGTCCGTACCAGCTCATTGAGTTATTGGGACCAAGTCCGATAGGATGTCCTACACCTCCAACCAAAGGCCAGAAGAAGTAAACAGCGTTCGGGCCACTAGTTACCATGTGCATGGTAGTCTGGTAAGGGAAGGTATAAGGAACACGATTGTGATAACCGGTCAGGTTATAAACACCATCGTATTTATTCTTGATACTGAACTGAACCAGCAGGTTACGCAGGTTCTCCGCGATCACATAGTTCCCAGAAACAGAAGCGATACGGATCGCAACGCCATAAGCGGCGTTCGGGTTCAGCGTCAACGTGCTGGGCACGATGAAGGGGATGTCGATGTTACGAGCCCCGGCAGGAATCGTCACGGTCAACGGGAATGTATACAGGGATGGATTCAATACCTGAATATTTGTACCGTTGGCTGTATTGTAAGCGCCGAGCAACTCAGCACTTTTAACCTCCAGGGTAACCGTTACCGCTGTGGGCGCTGGATTACCAGCGTTGAGGTTAACGAAGAACATTTCCTTCACTTCTTGAGGTGAGCCAGATACATCCAGTCCAACACCATTGATCGGCTTAGCCGCCAAGGGGAAACCGATTCCAGGAGGTTGCGTGTCTGGATCATTGATTCCATACTGATAGTTCTCAAAGCCCTTGTCTTTCAAGCACCCAGTCAAGGTGAGCGAAAGTAGCGCGAGCGCCAGAACCGCTTTGTTAGTGATATTTTTCATGATTCGTGTATTTATTGGATTGTTTATTAGTTGAGGTCCCAGAAGATTTTAGTGTACCGATCAACCGTACCCTGAGCGCCTACGTTCGTAGGGTTGTAATTGTACTCACTTTGTGGGTACATATAACGAACCGGAATCTTAGTGGATGTATTCTGAGGAGAAACTGAGATGGGCGGACCTGGGTCATACCCGATACCAACTCCGTAAACAAAACGATCGTTTACAGGAGAGGCTGTTACAACCTCATTATACGCCATACGACGATAATCCGTCCACACTTCCAATGTATTGATTCCGTTCAAGGCAAACCACTTTTGAGAAATGATGGTGAACAAACCACCCACAGGCTGCGTTCCGGCAGGATTCACAGGGGAGTTAGCCACCGCATTGATATCAACATCTGAATACCCGGCATTGTTCGCGAGGTATGTTGAGGGATCTCCCGCACCGATGTAACGGAAGCTCTCGGTAATACCTGTATTGGTGAGCGTAGCCACGGTAGAACCTGTGGCGATAAACCCACGGAGGCGAGCTTCAGCTTGAAGGAAGAAACTCTCAGATGCAGTCATGATGGTTTGGGGAGAAAGATTGGTTTTGTACAAACCCGGGCCGATACCAGCCAGGTTAGCGGCGGCATTATCCGTGATCGGAGGCAAGCCATAGGCAACACCTACCAATCCGTTTGCTCCAGCCTCGTAAAAGCGTGAGGTTCTCGGATCACCATTATACTTGTAATAATCGATACCCCATTTATTGGCGCGGTAGTAGATGTTGTTGGCGGTTTGAGCACCCGCAACAGAGATCTTGTATACATTGTAGAAGGGGTTTGGCTTATCGGCCAGGTAGCCGGGCTGAACCATTACGTCTTCACCGATTCCGAGGAATCCGGATCCTTCTGCCGTGATACGTGCCATTTCAGCCGCCTTGTCGATTCCGGCTACTGCATAAGCGTGGATCATCATACGAAGCTTCAGGGTGTTGGCAAAGCGAACCCATTTTCCTTTGTTACCCTGGAAAATGATGTCGTTTGTTGTAATCCCCTTGTTTGCATTTGTAGTAGAAACAACCGCATTCTTGATCAGGTTGATACCGGTATCAAGTTGACGGAATAGATCGCGGTATACATTAATTCCCAGATCGTATGCCGGGGTTGGGTTACCACCACCCCTCATCGCTTGGCTATAGGGAACATTTCCGTATACGTCAACCAGAATCATGAAGTTGTGTGCCTTCATGATGCGTGCAATTCCTTCATAGAAGGTAGCGCCCGCACCGCCGGCCTTGTTTTGTACGATCTGATAGTCGTAGTTGTTGTCGTAGCAAGAGTTCCAGATACCGTTACCAAAATTGGTAGTAAGGTCATAGGTCTCTTCCGTAACGTTAGGTGCATAAGTGCCAGAGCGGGCCCAGTATCCCATCCAGTTCTGAATGGGTCCCCAGGCAGTTCCAACAATAGTCCCAGAGGCATGCAGAGCAGCAGGCAGTACTACGTCATAGGTAACAGTACTGTCCGTAACGCTGTTCACGTTCTGGTTGATGTTGAACTGACTTTTCCGACAACCCGTCGAGGCAACGAGCAGGGTCGCTGCCATTGCGGTTCCGTATATAAGTTTATTCAGTTTCATATCTAGTGGTTTTGTAGTTGGGTTAGAGGTTGAGGTTCAGGGTAGCACCGAAGATGCGAGTCGGCGGTGTGTTATCCAATCCACTCACCCCTTGTGCGTTACCCGTTGTGTTAGAGAACTCGGGGTCAGTCCACTCGTTGGTGCTAGGCAGGAACATAAAGAGGTTACGACCAGAGATGGTGAAGTTTGCTCCTTTGATCGCATTCTTAGCAAAGCCCAGCCATTTCATCGGAATGTTATAGCTAAGACTAACCTCACGGATCTTCCAGAAATCACCACTTACCAGGTAGTTTGTATTTGCAGCTGTATTCACCGACTGAGACCAGAAGTTATATCCACCGGTCATGTAGATGTTGGTGTTCGCCACATATTTTGTTCCATCCCAATAAGATGAGTTCGGCATAACGAACGCCTGACGGGCATTCTGACCGGAACGCTTAGAGATACCGGAGAAGTCCATACCGGTTCCGAGGTTACCAGTGTAGATCTGTGCTCCACCACGGTAATCAGCCACCGCACTGAAAGTCAGATCTTTCCATGACACGTTCAGGTTCAGACCCAGCAAGTGATTCGGCTGTGTGTGACCGAAAGGCTTGATCACTGGATCAACACTTGGCAGACCCGTTGTACGGTTCACGATCACACGACCTTGATCGTCACGCAGATAATCAGTCAACTGGAAGGTATAAGCAGGGCGTCCAACCATTACGAAGTTTCCGTTTCCGATACCGAGTTGATCAACACCCTCGATGATACGGTTAACTTGATTCGTTTGGTAGGTATAGTTTGCTTTGAAGTCGATCGTTATGTTGCGGATCTTAACCAGCGGGGTTAATTTCAGGTCGAACTCCAAACCTTTGTTCACGAAAGAGGCTGCGTTCAGCAAGGCGCTGGTGAATCCGGTAGCACCA
The DNA here is from genome assembly GCA_947458625.1 of Chitinophagaceae bacterium. GTDB lineage: Bacteria > Bacteroidota > Bacteroidia > Chitinophagales > Chitinophagaceae > JJ008. The sequence goes on along the minus strand of CANGZN010000074.1, from coordinate 2,137 downwards.
GAATAAGCCACCTGTACGATCTGATCAGAGTTATCCTGCGTGTAAGCAGTTGCTTCCAGATTTACGCGGTTCTTGAACAATCCAAGTTCAAAACCTACCTCCGTGTTCAGAACGAACTCAGGCGTGTATCGGTTCAAGCGAAGTACGTTACCGGATGTGTAACCCACCAGGTTTCCGTAGGGGAATCCTCCACCGAGTCCGTAGGTATTCTCAAGCGCCTGAACGCCGAGGTTTACGTTACCGGTCTTAGAGCGAGCACCACGCAGTTTCAGGTAAGAGATCGACTTGCTGTTCTTCACCGCAGGAATGGCCTCGCTCAAAAGAACTGAAAGGCTGGCGCCAGGATAGAAGAAGCTGATCGCTTTGAAATCGTAGTCATAATAATAAGCCAGACGGCTGTTCATGTCATAGCTGGCGGTAACCTCAGCAAAAGCCCAGTTCTTGTAACCAACGGAGGCCTTACCGAAGAAACGCTGCAGGCGAGATTTGAAATTGCTTTCAGATGCACCAGGCTCGCCCTTACGACCGATAATGTTGAACAGTGTAGGGAAGGCCAGGTTGTTGCTCGATACGTTTACGTTCTTGGAGTTGTCTTCGCGGAAGTTCTGACCGAGCAGCGCTTCTAATTTGAATTCACCCACGTTCTTACGCATGGTCATGAACAACTCGGAGTTGATCCGGCTAGAGGTAGACAATCCGTCAGCCACTTGAGAAACGATGTCTCCTGACTGAGCAACCGATTTACCGGAATTCTTGGCAAAATCACCGTAGGTGAATGCTTCAGCACGACTCTTGGCAGATCCAAGCGCTACAGTTGCACCCAAACGATACGTGAAGGTCAGCCAGTTAGTTGCCTTCAAGCTGAGTTCGAGGTTTCCGAACAGATCGTCGGTACGACCCACGCTGCGGAAATTATCGATCATGAAGTATGGGTTAGAGTAGTAGTCATTGAAAAATCCGTCAGGATGTGACCAGAAATCATTACGCCAGTTCTTGAAACGTGTGATCGGAATTTGCTGAGGCGTATTGATAAGGTTCCAATAGACAGTGTAGTCACGGCCGTTACCAAAGCTTGAACCGGCAGTAACATCATAATTACCACGTGTGTAGTTCACGTTGAAGCTGGCACGGAATTTATTGAACTCCTTGTTACCGGTCATACGGAAAGACATACGACGGTTGACATCTTTCGGCATGATACCTTGAATGAGAACATTTTGAGCACTCATATAGAAGTCACCGGTAGAGAATGATACGTCAGTCTGGTTGGTGATACCCGTATTCCAGAAACGAAGTTTCTCTTTGGGAAGGGCATTATAGGATACGAGGTATTGCTCACCGTTAGGACCATCACGACCGATCTGGCGGATAGAACCATCGAACTGATCTCCGTAACACTGGTTCTCTACAGGATCGTATACACCATAACCGAATGGGTCAACAGATGAACCAGAACCGAATTGATTCTGCAACTCAGGCATATAAGAAACGCGCTCAACCTGTACGGTATGACCGACAGTGATCTGAGGCTTGTTCTTACTGCCACGCTTTGTTGTGATCACCAACGCACCATTCGCACCGTCCGGTCCGTAGACCGCAGTTGCGGAAGCAGACTTCAGGATCGTTACATCCTGGATGTCATTGGGGTTGATCGAATTGATATAACCTAATGAGATGGGCACACCGTCCAAGATCAGCATCGGCTGGTTGTTACCAGTCAGTGAACGGATACCGCGAAGCGTAATACGCGTATCAGCGAATACACCGTTGTTGACTGTCTGAATGTTCAGACCCGAAACCTTACCAGTCAGACCATTTTGCAGGTTGATGGCTTTGGCCTGTGTCAATTCAGTAGCTTTTACTTTGGCAGTGGAATAACCCAGCTCCTTAGCCTGACGGGCAACACCCAAAGAGGTGATCACCACATCGGTTCCACTGATCACCACTCGTTTTACAACGATGACGATAGCGTTACCGGCAGCCACCGTGGCTGTGGTTGTCTCCAAACCAGCTCCGCTGACCACCAGCACATCGCCGGTTTTTGCGGAAAGACGGAATTGACCGTTGTTGTCGGCCGCGATACCCGTCTTGGTTCCTTCAATTCGAATGGAAGCACCGGGAAGCGGAGCCCCAGTCT
>CANGZN010000073.1 GCA_947458625.1 Chitinophagaceae bacterium | reverse complement strand
CAAAATGGAATATGTAGATAAAGGCCGGCCATGCGGGGATATTAATGAATAATTTAGCGGATCGTGCGCGTATTGATCTGGATACAAATATCGGTGCTGTTGGGCTGGGGATCGGTGATTCCTTTAGCGGCTCAATCGGATTACTCGTTGCGGGTAAGGGTGGTGGATACATCGCAGCGGGCGCAGTCGTATGCACGGTCACTTCCAGTGACCTATGCCGATCGGTTTATCTGTGAGCAGCAATTGACCCGTTGGTTGTTAGATGCGCAGCGGGCGGGTTATGTGACGCTGTCGGTAGACAGTTTGATCTGGGGTGAGCGGGACGCGCGATTGGTGTTGTTTGTGGGCGAGCGGTATCGGTGGGGACGATTATCGGTCAGTGGCGTGGAAGAGGAGTGGTTGCGATTGACCGGATGGGGACAGCAATTTTCCGCGGGAGAAGTGTTTGATTGGTCGAACTGGTCGGATTGGCAGCGACGTTGTTTGGACAGGATGGAAAATTCCGGCTATCCCTTTGCGCGGGTGGGGTTGACAGATATTCACATCGATCGAGATACGGTACAGGCAAGGTTGTTGTTGGAGAAGGGAATGTTGTATCGGATCGACAGTATACGGGTGTATGGGGAGTTGCGGATCGATCCATCCTTTTTGAATCGATACTTGATGATCGATCGGGGTGAGCCTTATTCGAAGGAGAAGTTGATGAAGGTGGATGGGTTATTGAGGAATTTGCCGTACGCGGAATTGGAGAAGCCATCGGATCTGAGTTGGTTGGCGACGGGTTCGGTATTGAATGTTTATTTGCGGCAGCGGAAAAGTAGTCAGCTCAATGCGTTGATCGGTTTTTTGCCGGACAATACGCAGACACAAAATAGAAAGTTGTTGATCACGGGAGAGGCGAATGTGTTGTTGCGTAATACGTTTGGGAAGGGGGAGACGATCGGATTGAATTGGCAGCAGTTGCAAGTGCGCTCGCCGCGGTTGGCCTTGTTGTATCGAAATCCATTTGTCTTTGGGACGGGTATGGGGTTGGATGCATCCTTTGATATGTTTCGAAAGGATAGTAGTTTTTTGAACGTGCAGGGTCGTTTAGGTGTGCAGTATGCCACGCGCGGGGGGGAGTCGGGTCGGTTGTTTGTGCAGTGGCATCAGTCGGCGGTGACACCGGGTGGCATTAACATCGCGCGCATCCTGCAGGAGCGTCGGTTGCCGGAGATCAATGATCTGTCGAATGTGAATCTGGGGTTGGAGTATGAATGGGAACGAACGGATTATCGGTTCAATCCCCGCAGGGGATGGGAGGCGAAGGGCCAGTTGACAGGGGGGACGAAGCGGATCCGTCCCAGTAATGATATTCTCAAGTTGAGAGATCCTTCGGATCCTTCGTTTGATTTTGCCCGGTTGTATGATACGGTTCGATTGAAAACCTATCTGCTTCGAATAAGAGTGCAAGGGGCACGTTACCTGCCGATACGTGGGGGTCGATCGACCTTGAAGTTGGGTATGCAGGGTGGTTATTTGCAGAGTGCCTCGGTGTTTCGGAATGAGCAGTTTCAGATCGGCGGGTTTCGAACGTTGAGAGGGTTTGATGAGGAGAGTCAGTATTTGACGGCGTATGCGATCGGTACGGTGGAGTTTCGGTTGCTTGCCGGACAGAATTCATATTTCTACGGATTCAGTGATCTGGGTTGGGGAGAGAGTCGGGTGACGGGTCAGCCCACGTATCAGTACGGCTATTTAGGAGCGGGGCTGGGATTGAATTTCGAAACAAAGGCCGGATTGATCAATCTGGCCTGGGCCTTGGGCAAGCGTTCGGATACGGATTGGAATGCCCGTCAATCGAAGATCCACGTGGGATGGGTGAATTATTTCTAGGAGGCAGCGGGGTTTATTATTTTTACGTCGCATGCAGCTGTATCGTTTGTTCTTGATGTTGATTTTGGTTTGTGGAATGACTTTCTGTTTGCAGGCACAGTTGTCTGTTGATACGTTACCGAACAGAGCAAATGAGTCAGCGGATCAGGTTGCTGACAGTGTAACGGTCAGGTCGGACAGGTCGGATACAGTTGCGATCACCTCCTCGAACGTTTTTCGTCCCGAGTTGATCTGGGATTCATTTCGGGTGTTGCCACCCGGATCGATCGTGGTAGCAGCTTCTGACGGTCAGTCGGGTGAAAGGCATGAGCACAATGGTAAAGAGGGTTTGTTCTACGCCTTGTTGGGGATGGTGTTGGGCTTGGCTTTGTTTCGGCGGTTTTTTCACAAGTATTGGACGGATCTTTTTCGTTTGTTTTTCCGCACGACGCTTCGGCAGCGCCAGTTGCGCGATCAATTGCAACTGGCTTCCTTGCCTTCGATCCTGTTGAATATTTTCTTTTTTTTATGTCTGTCCTTTTATGTGAGTTTGTTTCTGACGGAGCGGGGTTGGAATCCGTTTTCCGGCTATTGGCTTTTTTGGTTGTTGACCTTAGGTGGAGTGGTGGGGATGTATCTGGTGAAATGGTTGGGCTTGCATTTTGCGGCCTGGATCTTTGGTCAGGACGAATTGGGGGATGATTACTCTTTTTTGGTGTTCACGGTGAATAAGATGATGGGACTCCTGTTGCTTCCTTCCGTGATCGGTATTGCCTTTGCGGAGGGAAGGGTTTGGGAGTGGTCGCTTTTGGTCTCTTGGATACTGATCGGCGGGCTTTTATTATATCGGGGATATTTGACCTTTCGGGTGGTGAGACGTCAGGCGGCGGTGAGTCCGTTCCATTTTTTCCTGTACTGGGTCGGGTTTGAATTGGCGCCACTCTTGGTATTGTATCGTTTTCTAATCGGATTTTTTGGCGAAATGACTTAATTTTGCACCCTAGTCAACGCGACGAATGAGCAAAACCGGGGCAAAAAAGTCGGAAGCCGCGATACAACGTATCCTGATCACCCAACCCAGACCGGAGACTGATAAGTCTCCTTATTTTGAACTGGAGCGTAAGTATCCGGTCAAATTGGATTTTTGTCCCTTTATCCGTCTGGAAGGGATTCCCTCCAAAGATTTCCGAAAACAAAAGATCGAGCTTGTCCTGCATTCGGGCATTATTTTCACCAGCCGAAATGCCATCGATCATTTCTTTCGGATGGCGGAGGAAATGAAGGCCAGTATTTCACCCGAGACGAAGTATTTCTGCATCACGGAGGCGGTGGCCTTGTATTTGCAGAAGTTCATTCTTTATCGCAAGCGAAAAGTTTTTTTTGGTTCTGACGGAACCAATAAGAATATGCTGGATGTGATCCAGAAGCAGAAAGCCAATGTTAAGTTTTTGTATGTCTGCTCCGAGAATCAGCAGGACAATGAAATCGTGAACGGATTGAAAAACGTCGGTTGTGATTTCAATCTGGCTTTCATGTATCGAAGTGTGCCTTCCGATGTAAAAACCTTGTTGGCGGAAACGCCCTATGGAATGATCTGTTTTTTCACACCAAGCGGCGTTCAAAGTTTATTCGAGAACATTCCTACGTTCAAGCAGAATGGTTTAGTATTAGGTGCCTTTGGTGGCAACACGATCAAGGCTATGGAAGATCGTGGGTTACAGGTGGAGATCAAAGCTCCGCAACCGTCTGCTCCCAGCATGGTGGCAGCATTGGATCAGTATTTTGCTGCAAAAAAGCGTTGAGAGATGAGGGATGAACGATGAGAACAGACCTTCAACTCTCATCCCTCACCTCTCACCTCTCATCCCTCAACATTCCGTACATGAATCGTCTCTCCCTCGAAACCAGTCCTTACTTACGGCAGCATGCGCACAATCCGGTGGACTGGTATCCTTGGGGCGAAGAGGCGTTGCAGAAAGCTAGAGCGGAAAACAAGCCCTTGCTGGTGAGCATCGGATATTCGACTTGTCACTGGTGTCATGTGATGGAGCGCGAGAGTTTTGAGGATGCGGATGTGGCAGCGTTCATGAATGCGCATTTCGTGAATGTCAAGATCGATCGCGAAGAAAGACCTGATCTGGATGCGATCTACATGGATGCCTTGCAAGCGATGACGGGGCAAGGAGGATGGCCGTTGAATGTTTTTTTATTGCCGGACGCGAAGCCCTTTTACGGGGGCACCTATTTTCCGCCACGAGCGGTGCAGGGTCGAGCTTCTTGGATGGAGGTGCTTACCGGCGTATCGAATGCCTTTCGGGAGCGACGCCATGAGATGGATGCGCAGGCGGAAAATCTGACGACCCATCTGATCGAATCGAATCGTTTCGGTGAAAAATTAAAGCCCGAACCGGGCTTGTTTACCGAGGAGAGTTTGATCTCGATGGGTAAGACCTTGTTGAAGCAAGCCGATGAGCGATATGGCGGTTTTGGTCGCCCACCTAAATTTCCTCAATCTTTTTCCATTCGGTTTTTATTGCAATTGGGTGGTGCGCTGGAGCAGTCCGATGCGCGTACGCATGGATTGTTTTCATTGGACAGGATGATCGATGGGGGTATATATGATCAGCTCGGTGGTGGGTTCGCCCGCTATTCTACGGATGCGGAATGGCTGGCACCGCATTTTGAAAAAATGCTATATGACAATGCGCTGTTGATAGAGGCCATTGCGGAAGCCTATCAATTGACAGGACGCGAACAATACAAGCGAACCCTTCGGGAGATCCGTGGTTTTTTGGAAAGGGAGTTGCTTCATCCCGATGGCGGATTCTATTCCGCACTCGATGCCGACAGTGAAGGGGTGGAAGGAAAATTTTATGTGTGGGATCAGACTGAAATCCAATCGATTTTGGGCGCTGATTCGGACATATTTTCGATGTATTACGAGGTGTTGCCCGAGGGGAATTGGGAGCATGTGAATGTATTACGTGTGATTGGAGATGTTGCTTCGATTGCTATGGAGAAGGAGATGACGGAAGAAGCAGTGGAGGATATATTAGAAAAATCCAGACAGCGTCTGATGAGCGCCCGAGATCAACGGATTCGTCCGGGTCTCGATCATAAGATCCTGTTGGGTTGGAATGCGTTGATGCATTCGGCGTGTTCGTTGGCATATCGGGCAACAGGGGAGTCGGCGTGGTTATCATTGGGAAAACGAAACCTGGAATACATCATGGGGCGTTTTCAGTCGACTGCCGGTGACTGGCACCATGCCTGTACCGATGAGCAAAAACAGGGAGTTGCTTTTCTGGATGACCGGGCGTATTTGATCCGTGCCTGGATCGAATGGCATTCAGTAACGGGTGAATGGGAATGGTTAGAGCGAGCCCGGAAGTTGACGGCTGATGTGGTTGAGCGTTTCTCCGATTCGGATTCACCGTTTTTTTATTTCGCATCGGTGGAGCAGCAGGATCTGATCGTTCGGAAGAAGGAGATTTATGATGGGGCATTGCCCTCACCGAATGCGGTGATGGCGGAGAATTTACTTCGGTTGGGAACGATCTTCGATCGGGCGGATTGGCGTGATCGGGCGGAGCGGATGGTGGGTGGATTGGGCCAGGCCTTGTTGCGGTACCCCGGTTCATTCGGGTATTGGTGCCGGGTGTTGGCGATGCAAGTTGGCGGTCCGACTGAGATTGCATGTTTAGGTTCCGATGCCGTCGAATGGTCTAAGCAGATCGGAGTTTCTTACCTCCCGGGAGCTATTTTACTGGTGGTGCCGACCCAACCCGAGGGAGTGCCTCGATTCTCCATGCCGGAAGCGTTTTTGCGAACAGTTGTTCAGGTTTGTCGAAAAAATACTTGTCTACCCCCCGTATATTCCCCTAATGAGTTGTTAATCAAGCTGAAAAATCAGGCTTTCCCGGGCTAATTCGCCATCATGCACAATAATAAGCTCTCGGGCTTCGTTTTGGATCGTTGGAATTTCCAGACGTATCTGCTTTTTCCAAAAACAAAACAACTTCCGAAAACCGAAAAAAAACGGCTGAAAGCTTATATTTGTCCACTATCATTAACTGTATGAAAATGAAGAACCTCGGACCTGTATTCCTCTCTTTGTCAGTAGCTGTATTGGTCAGCAGTTGTGGCATTTTGGGTGGCAAAAAATCCAAAGGTGGCAGTGGCCTTCCCAATGACGGTCAGGTGCACGGCATCGCCCCTGGAAGCAAGTATGTACTTCCTAAGCCTCCCGGTATGGTGTATGTGCCACAGGGATATTTTCACATGGGGCCGAGTGATGAGGATCCCGCTTATGCGTTCAGTGCTCGTAACCGTACCGTTTCGATCAGTGGATTTTGGATGGACCAGACTGAAGTGACGAACAATGAGTATCGTCAGTTTGTGTATTGGGTTCGTGATTCAGTCGTTGCCCGCAAGATGGGTTATGTGAAGGCTGATAAAGAAGGCAATGAGCGTGTCGATTGGAACAAGATGAGGACCTTGAAATGGTCAGACCCCAAAGTCATTGAGCAATTGAGTACGACCGATATCATTCTTCCTCCGGATGATCGCATTTTCGGAAAAAAAGAGATTGATCCGTCCAAGATCATTTTTCACTCTGAAGTATTCGACTTGAAGGCTGCTGCGAAGGCGCCTAAGAATGCAGATGGTACCACACCTCCTCGTTCGAAGTTTATCGTGAAGTATGACCTTCCGATCTATCCCGATACATTGGTTTGGATCCGCGATTACACCTACTCTTACAATGAGCCGATGGCTAAGCGCTATTTTTCTCATCCTGCTTTTGGAAATTATCCGGTGGTAGGTGTGAGTTGGAAGCAAGCGACTGCCTTTTGTGAGTGGCGTACACATTTGTTGAATTCATACCTAAACGATAAGAAGCGCACGCAGGAGTCGGATTTCCGTTTGCCTACGGAGGCGCAGTGGGAATATGCTGCTCGCGGCGGACGTTCACAGACCATGTATCCCTGGGGGAACTATTATCTCCGTAACAAGAAGGGATGCTTGCTGGCAAACTTCAAGCCAGGTCGTGGTAATTATCCTGAGGATGGCGGATTTTACACCGTTCGTGCTGATTCATACTGGCCGAATGATTTCGGTTTGTACTGCATGTCCGGTAACGTGGCCGAATGGACTTCTTCCATTTTCTATGAGGGACGAAATAATTTCCAGCACGATATGAACCCCGATGTTCGTTGGAATGCCGGCAAGGATGAAACTCCGTTGATGAAGCGTAAAGTTACCCGTGGCGGTAGCTGGAAAGACGTAGGTTATTTCCTGCAAAATGGTACCAGCACTTATGAGTATCAGGATACAGCGAAATCCTATATCGGTTTCCGTTGCGTGATCGATCTTCCGGCGGCACCAGCAAAAGGTGGTGGTCGTTAATTTTTCTAAATCAGTATTCTTTTTTACTTCAACAATCCAATAAACATCAATTATGGCAGCAAAAATTCCTGCTAATGTCAGTAAATGGGTAGACGTCGGTGTATCCTTTGGTGCTTCCGTTGTTATCGTAGGAGCGCTTTTCAAAATCACACATACTGTTGGAGCCGATATTCTCCTGTGGGTCGGTTTGCTAACTGAAGCAGTGATCTTTGCCGTTTACGGAATCCTGTATATCGTTTATCCCTCTGAAGAGGCACCCGGACATGAGGAAGAGCAACTTTCCGTGGCTGGCTTGGCGAAAGCTGCCGGTGGACCCGATGCCATGAAAGCACTGCAGGAAAGTTTTACCCAGTTGAACACCACTGTATCCGGGTTGAAAGATGTTACGGACATGGCGGCTGCTTCATCTGACTTTGCCAAGAAGACACGCGAAGTAACCACTCAGCTGGATGCAGTTAAATCAGCCTATACAGATGCTGCCAGTTCTGTGGGTGCATTTGCCCAGGCTACTTCCGGTGCTCAGCAGTTTCATGAGCAGATCCAGTCCCTCACCAAGAATCTTTCTTCCCTGAATACCATTTATGAATTGGAGTTGCAGGAAAGTAATAATCACCTGAAGGCGTTGAACAACTTCTACGGTAAGCTGGCTGAGGCCTCTAACGCCATGACCAGCAGCGTGGAAGATGCCAAGAAGGTACAGGAGCAGATCGGTCATCTGGCCGGTAACTTGGGTCGCTTGAACAGCATCTATGGAAACATGCTGACAGCGATGCAGGGTCGTGCCTGATATCCGGATCGAAAAGTGATTATTCAACCGAAATAAAAGAAGCGAAACATGGCTTTACCAAAAGAGCCCCGACAGAAGATGATCAACATCATGTATTTGGTGTTGACCGCCCTGTTGGCTATAAATATATCTGCTGAGATCCTGAACGCCTT
>CANGZN010000072.1 GCA_947458625.1 Chitinophagaceae bacterium | reverse complement strand
CTGGTAAGAACATGCTGGTGGATACGGCGGGTCGTATCGACAAGTTCAAAAAGAAGTACGCGAAAAAAGCGTAATCAGATATCAGAATCTTTTTTACAACCTCTCCATTTCGAGAGGTTGTTTATTTTTAGGCCATTCCATGTCGTCCCGTATTTTTTTGGATCAACCTCAACTTGCTGCTTCACTGTATCCATTCACGTTGATGCGGAAGGTGATTGATATGCCATTGGGCATGCTGACCATCCGTGAAAAATGGGATTCGATTTTTTTACAGATCGGAGGCGATCAAAATAATCCTGCGGTCACTATTTCAAGCAGTCTACTGCCGTCTGTTCATTTGGCCAAGCGCATAGCATCTTTGAAAAAGGGTCAATCGCTTTTCTCTGCCGATCGGACCTGGTTGGCTACAAAAGGGGCGATCGACGACATTCCGAAGCGATCCAGCGCAGCCGATAGTATTCTTGCTGAAGGAATCGATGTCATTCGATATCCATGGGATCTACTAAACTGTCTGGAGAGTGTAATGGAGCTGGATTTCAATATTCTCACAAAGAATCGAAGATCACAGTCGATACCCAAGGGGGTTGTTCGTTTGGGTAAGCATGCCATCTTCATTTCAAAAGGAGCCAGAATTTCCCCTTGTACATTGAATGCCAGCGCGGGCCCTATCTATGTTGGAGAGCATGCAGAGATCCAGGAGGGTGCGCACATACGCGGACCATTTCTACTCGGTAAAAATTCTGTTGTTAAGATGGGGGCGAAGGTATACGGACCCACTGCTGTTGGTGAAAGTTGTCTGCTCGGCGGTGAAGTAAAGCGATCCTTGCTGTTTCCATTCTCGAACAAGGCGCATGATGGCTATATGGGCGATTCGGTGATCGGCTCCTGGTGCAATTGGGGCGCAGGCACGAGCAATTCAAACCTGAAAAATACTGCAGGGACTATCCGAATTGAACGAGACGGAGTTGGACTGGTTGAGGTCGGACAAAAATGCGGGGTATTCATGGGCGATCATTCTCGTACAGCCATCAATGCCACCCTAAACAGCGGATCAGTGTTCGGGGTGAGTGTGCAGATCGGGAATGGCGGTCTGACAAATAAATCCACTAAAAGCTTTCGGTGGATGGATGGCAGCCGATATCGGTTGAAAGATGCGTTGGATCACATCCGGAATTGGAAAGCGCTGAAAGGGCAGGTGCTGACAGCCGAGGAAATAGAACAATTTAAAAGAATATATAAAACCGATAAATGACCGTTATGCGTAAACAGATCGCTGCTGCGAATTGGAAAATGAATCTGACCAAGCCTCAGGCTGAGCAATTGTTAAACATGTTGCTGGATCAGGCGCCTGAACTGACCGGCTCTCAGGAAGTAGTATTGGCCGTGCCCTTTCCCTATCTGATGTGGGTTATGGAGCGTATCAGTGGACGTTCCGGTTATCGGGTAGCGGCACAGAATTGTCATCATAAAGTCGCTGGCGCTTTTACCGGGGAGGTATCTGCACCGATGCTGGCTTCTCTGGGAGTTTCTGATTGTGTGTTGGGGCATAGTGAACGCCGTGAATATCAGCAGGAGAGCGATTCACTATTGGCAGAGAAAGTGGATCGTTGTTTGGAGGTTGGCTTACGCCCGATCTTCTGTTGCGGAGAGCCATTGAGTATTCGAGAAGCGGAGGGGCAGAATGATCATGTGGGCGGCCAGATCCGTGCAGGTCTTTTTCATTTGACGGCTGATGCGATCACTAAGGTTGTGATCGCCTATGAGCCGATCTGGGCTATTGGTACGGGCCGAACGGCCAGTGCTGATCAAGCGCAAGAGATGCATGCGCATATCCGTTCAGTATTAGCTGATCAATACGGGGATGTAGTTGCCGCCTCGATCTCTATTCTTTATGGAGGAAGCGTGAAGGCATCCAATGCCACTGAATTATTTGGGTTGCCGGACGTGGATGGTGGATTGGTGGGAGGCGCGTCTTTGCAGGCGGATGAGTTTGTTCAGATCATAAGATCGCTTGCGTGAGATTGGGTCAACGTACGGAAGGAAGAACCGACTAGTTGCTCTTTAGTTTTTCCACCAGTTCGATGTATTCTTGCATGGCGTTTTCTGCGCTCATGCCTGTTAAACCCGACCATGCTTCGTGTTTGGCTTTGTTGACAAAGTCAAATGGGTTGGTTGGTGGTTCAGTCTGACAGTCTCCTTCTGTTGACTGTTTAAATAAACTATAGAGTCGAAGGAGCGTTTCATTGTCGGGCCTCTCTGTCAACGTTTTGCTGTTTTCAACGGCCTCCTCGAAACGGGCTTTCAGGTTGTTATCCATAGCATTCAATTATTTAATGACTTCAGGAATGGCTTTTCCGATGGAGCCGCTGGGCATTTGAATGCGTAGTAAGCTGGCCAGCGTAGGGGCGATGTCGGTCATATAAGTCTCTCGCAATACTCGGCCCGGACGGATGCCCCATCCATACCAAAGCAGAGGAATATGGGAGTCGTACGGATTCCAAAGTCCATGTGTGGTGCCGGTTTTTCCGTAGGCATCGATGTAATTCGACTTCAAAATAATCTGCAAATCACCACTTCTTCTGGGGTGGTATCCATTATTGAGCATGTTACGGACGGTCGAATTCAATGGAATGGTATTCAATTCAGTTAGTTGAAACACGCGATCTACTCCCGGTTCTGCCAGTAGCTGATTTTGTATCCTTCTGGCAATGGTTTGAAGGTCGATTCGGGCTGAGTCGATAGCCTTTCTGTTCAGGTGTATCTGATAATTGTCATCGCTTACGATCAGGTTGGCGATCTGATAGTCTCGTTGTAGTGATCGGTTCAATTGATCAATCAGCTTTCCGAAGAAAACCCGACCACCGGGTAATTTATTCTCTTGCATGAATTCGGGTACAGGAGCCGCGCCGTGATCGGCACTTAAAAAAACTGTGTATTGATTCACGCCCACTTCTTTATCGAGGAAACGGAAGAAATCGCCCAGTTCCTTGTCCATTCGCAGGAAACCGTCTTCTGCTTCTACGGAATTAGGTCCGAATGAGTGTCCGATATAATCAGGGGAAGAAAAGCTAACGGCCAGCAGGTCGGTGATCGCATCTTTTCCAAGAGAATCGGCCACTAATGCTTTTTTGGCGAATTCGAATGTCAGGGTATTCCCATGAGGGGTGGTTAGGATCTTGCTGTAATCTTTACCGATATAGGAGGAAAAGTCGTAGGGGAGTTTGCTTCCAAAAACGGGGTTTTCGTAGCTTTTTTCATCTGCGGTGCTGGCATGGTATCGGGCGATTGGTAGCATCGGCTTCCATCCGAGCAGATATAAAGCATCCGGACGTTTTTCCGCATTGAATTGCTTTACCCAATTTGGCAATTCTTGTGTGTAATATGTAGAGGTTACCCAATTGCCTGTTTTACTGTCGTACCAATAAGCGCCGTTGGCGCTGTGTCCGGCTGGCAAGATCGCTCCACGGTCTTTCAAGGCGATACCTACCACTTTTGATTTGAACCCCGTGGCCATGCGGAGTTCGTCGCCAATCGTAGTTACGAGCAGGTTTCTCGGGCTCATCAGGCCGCTTGTATTGTCCGAACCAACGGTTTTTACAGTTTTATCATCCGTACAGTAAACAGTGGCTTGTTTGTCTTGATCCCACCAGGCATTTCCGGTAATTCCATTGATGGAAGGCACGGATCCAGTATAAACGGATGCATGTCCGCAGGCGGTAACGGTAGGGGTGTAGGGGATGAATGTGTTTTCGCAGGTAGCACCTTGATTTAATAATCGTTTGAATCCCCCATCAGATGCATACAGATCATGATAGCGGTACAGGTAGTCCCATCTCATTTGATCGAGTATAACTCCTACCACCAGTTTGGGTCGGGCCGGGGAAGGGGATTGGCCCAAGGCTGTGATACAGATCAATGCGGTCAGGGCAGCTAACGTAATTCTTTTCATAATTCTTTATTCATTGATTTGATGGGGGTGCAGTGTTCGGCCAGAATCCGTACTTGTTTTTTATGTTTTACGATGGTGATGCTGCATCGCTGTCGGTCGTTGAATTCCTGTCCGTGGTAGAAACCTTGTCCGCTCCAGATTGTGTTAACAACGGCTGTATTGCCATCTAAATGTATGGTAACCTCTTCACGCTGCATGGTTTGCAGCGTATAGGTTTTCGATCCGGCTGTTGCGATCAGGCTGTTGCGATCAAAGGTGTTACCGGACTGAGTAAAATAGGTGTAATTGCGGGATAGAACAGAATCGACCAGGTCGGGTTTTTTATTTTGCCAACCGGCATCGAATCGTTCGATCACAGTCATCACTTCAGCTTCGGTCAATACCGGCTCAGGACTGCAGCTAAAAAAAAGGAGAGCTGTATAAATGGCAATACGGAATAACATTGTAGTAAAGATACTGCGTATCGGGCCTCTTTTGGTAGGGGATTCGTCAGTTAAAGAAGGTTGTTCTGTTCTGCAGGAATGATTTGAAATCGGTCAGGTTCAGTGAGCTCAGATTCCTGTCGGCGGTCAGTCCCCCTTTTTGAGCCACGAGCACGCCGTAGCGGATATCATTGAATCCCGCGAGTTCATGTGCATCCGGGTTGATGGAGATCCATCCGCCCTTGTCGAGTATGTACGGAATCCATTGCCAGTCAATATCGAGTCGGCGAGGATGGGCATTCAGTTCGATCACAACGTTATTCGCTATACAAGCGTCAATGATCTTTTTATGATCGATTGGATATCCTTTTCGACTCAGCAGTAATCGGCCCGTTGGATGCCCGAGAATCGTGGTGTATGGATTTTCGATGGCTTTGATGAGTCTAGCCATTGCCTTTTCCTCTGTCATGCTCAACTGGCTGTGTACCGAGGCGATGACTAAATCGAACGATTTAAGAACGTCGTCCGGATAATCCAGTTGTCCGTCAGACAGGATATCTGACTCGATACTTTTAAATACATGAAATGTTCCGTTATTCGGGTCTGCGTTCATCTTGCGGTTGATCAAATCGATCTCCAGGTGTTGTTTTTCGACCTGTTCGATGCTGAGTCCTTTTGCATAAAATGCAGCCCGGGAATGGTCTGAGATCACCAGGTATTCGAAATTCAGTCGCTTTGCTTCTGTTGCCATTTCCTCTATGGTATTAGACCCGTCACTCCAGTTGCTGTGATTGTGAATGACGCCTCTGATATCAGTCGGTTCGATCAGCGTTGGAACCCCTTTTTTATTTACGCGTTGGATCCAAACGGAATCGGATCGCAGGGCAGGCGGCAAATAAGGTATCTGCATGGACTCAAAGATGGAGGCTTCCGTTGCTCCCTCTGTGACCTTCTGATCTGTTTCAAGCGCATCCAAAAAAGATGGCGTGGCTGTACTGATGAACAGTCGCCTTGGGATTGCTTGAGTGCCATCCAATAGTTCCAGACGAAGTCCGTTTCCAAGTTGATAAAGGATGCGCTCATCTGACTCCTGCAAGATTACAGGCGGTTGTGCTGTTTGAAAGGCAGCTTTAACGTTTGATCTGTTGGCTTGTACAATGAATGACAACTCCTGGATCGTTGGATCCTGTCTCCGGTAGCTGCCGGTTACAGCAACGCTAGCATCCCCGAAACACTTTTTTAGGTATGACTCGATCTGGGGGAAGAGGGTCTCCACATCCGCCCACAGAAAATGGCCCTGATGTTGTAAATGATACTCGATGGATTCCTGGATGTTCTTTTGCGTTTTTTCACCAAACCCTTTGTAAAGGGTGAGTCGGTTTTCTTGGCAGGCATATAAAAGTTCACCAAGCGACTCGATGCCCATTTCTTTCCATACGAGCTGAATTTTCTTTGGACCGAGTCCTTTGATCTGTAACATCTCTAATACACCAGCGGGGGTGGCATTTACCAATGGGGCTAATTCAGCCAACGATCCCGATTCCAATAATTCCTGAATACGCGCAGCGGTTTTACCCCAGAGTCCTCGGATCTTTCCGATACGTTCGCTTGGCTCGGCAGCCAATGGACGGTCCAGTTTATCGACTGTAAATGCCGCAGCCCCCAGGATCTTGGCTTGTTCCGGTTCCACTCCATGTATATCGAATAGTTTTCCCAGCAGTTCCAGTTGCTCGGATATCTCGGCATTTGTCATGCAGCAAATTTAGGAGGAGGAAGAGCCATAAAGCAAGACCCCCCGCAGGGCGGGGGGTCTAATTATTCACTTTCGAAAGCGTAGGAAGATTACTTCTTCTTAGCTACTTTCTTCTTAGCAGCTTTCTTCTTAGGAGCTGCTTTTTTAGCTACTTTCTTCTTAGCTACTTTTTTAGTGGCTTTTTTAGCTACTTTTTTCTTTGGAGCTGCTTTTTTAGCGGCTTTCTTTTTAGTGGCCATTTTTTTGAATTTAATGGTTGGTAAATGGGTTAACGATAGTAAAAATAATAATTATTTTACTACACCCAAATTTTTTTCCACAAAATTCAAAAGGCTGTATCAAGCTTCAGCGCCCACTACCGATACGAATGTTCTGTTGTTGCGTCCTTTTTTGAATTCAACAACACCATCGGTCAAGGCGAACAAGGTATAATCCTTGCCAACACCTACATTTTTTCCGGGATGATAAACCGTACCGCGTTGACGGACGAGGATATTACCGGAGATCGCTGGTTGTCCGCCGTAGATCTTTACTCCGAGACGTTTGCTTTGTGAATCGCGACCGTTCTTTACGCTACCTTCTCCTTTCTTATGTGCCATGATGCAGAGAGTTTAATGAAATTGTTTCAATGATGATTAAGCGATATCAGTGACTTTGATCTGCGTGTAAGCAGTACGATGTCCTTTCTTTTTGTGGAATCCTTTACGACGTTTTTGTTTGTAAGCGATCACGGTGTCGCCTTTAACATGAGCAAGGATCTCCGCTTTCACGGTACCACCTTTGCCCACTGAAAGTTTTCCGCCGGCATCTACCAGCAATACTTCCAATGCAACCGCTTCACCGGCATTCCCGGAAAGCTGGGGTACATACAAGGTTTGATCTTTTTCAACTTTAAATTGCTGACCGGCTACTTTAATGACTGCTACCATAATGCAAAAATTAGGACGGCAAAGGTAGGCGTAAATTCCGAACCTGCCAACAGAAAATCAGTCATATCGGCCGGATTCTTGTGCCCGCCCCCCTTTACCTTTGGTGCGTATAATCCCATGCGAATCAAGTCCTTCCTGGCCAGGCCCTTTGCCCAATATGTACACAAGGGTATTCAGCGTTCAATGCGAACAGCCTTGTCCGATCAGCAAGCCATCTTGTCTCAGCTCATCCGTCAAGGTGCCAAAACTGAGTACGGCCGGTCGCTAAATCTAGCTCAAGTGTCTGATTATGAGGGGTATAAATCGGTTGTGCCGATTTTGGATTATGAGGGTTTCAGGCCCTGGATTGAACGTATAAAGGCCGGCGAATCGAATGTTCTTTGGAAGGGTCGGCCCCTTTATTTTGCCAAAACTTCCGGCACCACCAGCGGGGTGAAGTACATTCCTATTACCAAGGATTCGATCCCCAATCATATCCAAACGGCCCGCAATGCGCTATTGTGTTATATGGCCGAGACGGGACAAACCGCTTTTGCCGACGGAAAGATGATCTTTCTTTCCGGTTCTCCGGAGCTGGAACGGGTAGGGGGTATTCCGACTGGCCGGTTGAGTGGAATTGTAAACCACCATATACCGGCCTACTTACGTACCAATCAATTGCCCAGTTACACGACGAATTGTATCGAAGACTGGGAGCAGAAGCTCGAACGGATCGTGGAGGAGACGTGGAATAAGCCCATGTCGCTGATCAGTGGTATTCCGCCATGGATGCAGATGTATTTCGATGCGCTCACGAAGCGGACCGGTAAAAAAATCGGAGACTTGTTCCCCCATTTTCAGGTGATGGTTCAAGGGGGCGTGAATTTTGAACCGTATCGTTCGCGCTTGATGGAGAGTATCGGTCGGCCGGTAGATACGATCGAATTATTTCCAGCCAGTGAGGGTTTTTTTGCTTTTCAGGATACACAAACCGAGCCGGGATTGTTATTGAATACAAACAGTGGAATCTTTTTTGAATTTGTTCCGTTAGCAGAGATCGGAAAAACAGATCCCCAGCGGATACCGCTTTCCGACGTTCGTATAGGAGAGCAGTATGCCCTCATCATCAATAGCAATGCGGGTTTGTGGGGATATAATATAGGTGACACGGTGCGTTTTGTATCATTAGACCCTTATCGGATCGTTGTATCCGGACGGATCAAGCATTTCATTTCCGCTTTTGGAGAACATGTGATTGGGGAGGAAGTGGAAGCTGCGATGCAAGCCACTGCAGCGGCTTTCGGGGTGGGCATTACCGAATTCACGGTTGCTCCGGTTGTGAGTCAGGGAGAAGGTCAATCACATCATGAGTGGTGGATCGAGTTCAGGGAAATGCCAGCTGATCG
>CANGZN010000071.1 GCA_947458625.1 Chitinophagaceae bacterium | reverse complement strand
CGATGTGGCACGCCGCGTCAAGATCAACAAACAAGAGATCGCCGGCTTCGATCAGATACAGGACATGAAGTTCATGCTGAATGAAAACACACTCATCTTCAGCGCCGTCCGTAAAGGCCAATCCGATATTTACATCTACAAGATCGACAAACAGACCAGCGAACAGATCACGAACGATCCATATGACGATCTCGATCCTTCGTTCGTAGCTTTCCCCAACAAGACCGGTATCCTCTACGCCAGCAACCGCCCCAACCCGAATCTGCGCGCAACGATGGACTCCCTGCCCGGTTCGCATTTCAACATTTATTTAGTCGATAACTGGAATAAATCCGCCGAACGACAACTTTCCAAACTCACCGACTTGAAATGGGGCAACGCCCGTTATCCCTCTCAATACAACACTTCTCACTTCACCTTCATCAGTGATGAGAACGGCGTGAATAACCGCTATGCAGGTTTCTTTACCACTGAGCGAGCCGGTGTGGATACGCTTGTTTTCATCGGAGAAGAGGTGCTCCGCAATCCCCCGCAAAAAGAGATCGACAGTCTGCTTACCGAATATAAAAAAGACGATATCGACTCAGTCGGATTCGTATCGCTCACCAATGATTCCGCCTATGTATTTCCGCTGACCAACTACCAAAGCAGCATGCTGGAAACCCGAACCGCTGGAGACAATCAGCAAGTGAGCGAGGTGGTTCAATTGGGAGATGTAAAACTGCTCTATCGACTCCGCATCGATGAAAACACCCTGCGCCGCCGAAACATCAGTACCCCGCCTACACAATACCGACGTAAAACCATTGAAGAGTCTAAGAAGGCTGCAAAAAAATCACTCCCCGATGCGCCTACCACTGCTGATAGCACGAAGCAGACCGGAGGTGATTTCACCAGTGGATTTGAAGACGAAGCCGACAGTACGCTGAGTGTGGGCACAACCCTTCCCGCAAAGAATACTGAACTACCCAAACTCAAACGATATTCTTATCGCCCCCCGAAATTCTTCAATGATTACCTCGTCAGCGGATTCAACAATAACGTACTGGTTACCCGCTACCAACCTTTCCAAGGCGGCTACGGTCCGATCCAACTGAGTAACAACGACCCGCTCAATGGTATTATACGAGTTGGAACCTCCGACCTGATGGAAGACTGGAAGATCGCGGGAGGCTATCGCATCAGTCCCAACCTCCGTAACAACGAATACGTTTTCACCTCCCAATACCTGAAAAAACGGATCGATTTCGGATTCACCTATTATCGCAATGCGATCGATAATCCGCCGCTGTACACGGATTCGACCTGGTATAATTCAAAACTCTTATCCAACTTATATCAAGTCAGTATCAGTTACCCATTCAACAAAGTGCGCAGCCTGCGGTTTAACCTGGGGTATCGTAGCGATCGATACGTTAAACTTGCCAATGAATTCTTCCCCGACCGCTCACTCTTTGCCAAGGACGATCGATTGAGCTATGCGCTGGCCCGTGTTGAATTTGTGCACGACGATGCCATCTCGCCCGCACTGAATATTTGGGAAGGACTGCGCTGGAAGATCTATTTCGATTACAATGCACAGGTTGGAAAGAATACCGTGCAGGGTACCGGCGATTTCCCCTTCGTCATGAATGCGGGATTTGATTTCCGCCACTACCTGCCCATCTACCGGAACATCAGCTGGTCGGTTCGTGCAGCCGGCGATTTCTCTTTCGGCACACAAAAGATCGTCTACTATCTGGGTGGGGTCGACAATTGGCTAATGTTCGCGAACAATCAAAAAGCAGATGGCACCTATCGTTATTTCGATCCGGCACATCCGCTGGATCCGGATAACGACTACGCCTACCAATCACTGGCCGTGAACCTGCGCGGATTCAAACAAAATATCGCCAACGGAAACAACGCCGTGGTGTTGAACAGTGAAGTGCGCATCCCGGTATTCACGACCTTCATCAACAAGCCGATCAACAATGCCCTGCTCAGAAATTTTCAACTGGTCCAATTCATCGACCTGGGAACAGCCTGGAACGGAGCCTATGATAAGATCGAGCGTCCCGCCTTGTTTTACCGGGCTCCACCCGTAACGCTGAAAGTGAAAGCAGGTGGTATCGGCCCCTTTGCCGGTGGATACGGATTCGGCGCCCGCAGCACCGTACTCGGCTATTTCCTGCGCGTAGATGCTGCCTGGCAAATGGATGGATTCTTCAAGGGAAAACCGAAATATTATTTATCGATGGGACTTGACTTCTGATCCTCCCCTACACCCTCTGTTCAGATCCCGACTAATGTCGGGATCTTTTGTTTTACGCATTGCGTAAATCGATTATCTTACTTGGCCATCCAGATCGTCATGTCCAATCGCTACATACTTTCCCTCGATCAGGGCACCACCAGCAGCCGAACCCTCCTGATCGAAGAGGGGGGTCAGATCGTCAGCATCGCCCAAAAGGAATTCAAACAATATTATCCGCAACCCGGATGGGTAGAACATGATGCGGATGAGATCTGGAGCACGCAATCGGGAACCATCGCCGCAGTGCTGGCAAAAGCCAAGATTCAACCCGAACAGATCGCGGCGATCGGCATCACGAATCAGCGAGAAACAACCGTTGTATGGGATCGCAAAACAGGTCACCCTATCCACCCCGCTATCGTATGGCAAGACCGACGCACCGCTGCGTATTGCGACCAGCTGAAAGCTGAGGGAAAAGGATCGATGATCCAGCAAAAAACCGGACTCCTGATCGATGCCTATTTTTCGGCCACCAAACTGCATTGGATCCTGGAACAGGTGCCCGATGCGAGAGCCCGTGCGGAAAAAGGAGAACTCGCATTCGGCACCATCGACAGCTGGTTGGTCTGGAACCTCACAAAGGGAAAAGTGCACGTAACCGATGTCAGTAATGCATCGAGAACCATGCTGTACAACATTCATTCCTTGCAATGGGACAATGAACTGCTGGAACTTTTCAATATCCCTTCCTCCGTGTTGCCCAACGTGCGATCGAGCAGTGAAGTGTACGGACAGGCCCACCTGCATGGAAGCAATCCCTCAAACAACATTCCCATCGCCGGAATCGCCGGCGATCAACAAGCTGCCTTGTTCGGACAACTCTGCACCGAACCAGGCATGGCCAAGAACACCTACGGAACCGGCTGCTTCATGCTGATGAATACCGGAGAGAAAGCCATCCACTCAAACAACAAACTTCTCACAACGATTGCCTGGCAGATCAACGGCGTCACCCAGTACGCATTAGAAGGAAGTGTCTTTATCGCAGGCGCCGTGGTGCAATGGCTGCGAGATGAATTGAAGATCATCCGCCATTCAAGCGAAGTGGAAGCACTCGCTGCGCAGGTACCCGATGCCGGAGGTGTATACATCGTACCCGCTTTTGCCGGATTGGGTGCACCACACTGGAACCCCCATGTACGTGGTACGATCTTCGGATTGACACGCGGTAGTAATCAGGCAAACCTGGCGAGGGCGGCACTGGACAGCATCGCCTATCAAACGGCGGATGTTTTGAATTCCATGAATGCGGATGCCGGCATTCCCATTAAAGAACTTCGTGTGGATGGCGGCGTCACCATCAATAATGCATTGATGCAGTTTCAGGCAGACCTACTCAATTGTTCAGTGATCCGGCCCGAGATCACCGAAACCACCGCGCTCGGTGCGGCCTACCTGGCCGGATTGGCAGTCGGTTATTGGAAAGACCTCTCCTCCCTTCAGTCCAACTGGAAAAAACAACGACAATTCGATCCCATCTGCTCGGATGCTGAACGAACAACTGCTTTAGCAGGATGGCACCGAGCCGTGAATGCCAGCATCGCGTGGGCCAACGCACAATAAAATCAACCGATCACACATGACACCATTTATCGGAGAATTTATCGGCATGATCCTCCTCATCACACTGGGCTGCAGCGTGGTAGCCAATGTAGTACTGACAGATACAAAAGGCAACAACAGCGGATGGATCGTCATCACCCTTGGATGGGCCATGGCCGTATTCATCGGGAATTATGTTAGTGTCAAACTGGGTGGCAGCGGACATCTTAATCCTGCCTTTACATTGGGGGCCGCCCTTTTCAGCGATTTCGATCGAACGCTGATCATACCGTATCTGATCGCTCAATTCGGTGGCGCGATCATCGGCGCTACACTCACCTGGCTCGCCTATCATTCACATTTTGAGCGCACAGCTGATGCCTCCTTGAAACTAGCCGTTTTTTGCAATGCGCCCGCCATTCGTAAAACCATACCGAATCTGATCACCGAGATCATCAGCACTGCCGTATTGGTGGTTGCGGCCTTGGGCATGTCTCAACCGAGTACACCATTCGTTACGATCGATGCACTTCCTATTGCGCTTGTTGTATTGGCGATCGGATTGAGTATGGGTGGTCCGACGGGTTATGCCGTCAATCCGGCAAGAGATCTCGGGCCACGCATCGCCCATTTTATGTTACCCATTCACGGAAAAGGAGATTCGGATTGGAGCTATAGCTGGATCCCCGTAGTTGGCCCACTGCTCGGCGCGTTGCTTGGTTTCTGGATCTATAGCTTACTCTGATCGATAGCCTTCAAGATACGTTCACAGGCAAGTTTGATTTGCGCTTCTGAGATGATCAATGGAGGCGCGATGCGCAAACAATTCGGCGCAAACAAAAACCAATCGGTCATGAGTCCGGTCGGATCTTGCGGAGTTACTGCTAAGCAATGATCGATCACGCGTTTGCATGTTTCCGCATCACTAAATTCGACTGCCATCCATAATCCGAAGGAGCGGATCGATTTGATCATCGGATGTTGTAACTGCTTACGGAACAGTGCTTCTTTTTCTTTCACTGTCTCGATCCATTCTTCTTCGACCAGTGCATCCAGTGCAGCGAGCCCTGCAGCACAACTCAACGGATGTCCGCCGAACGTAGTGATGTGTCCGAGCACCGGTTCATCCGTTAACCTGTCCATTATTTTTTTATCCGCGATGAAAGCGCCGAGTGGCAACCCACCACCCAACGCTTTTCCCAAAAGCAATACATCCGGCACGATGTTGAACCATTCAAAGGCCCAGCACTTGCCGGTGCGACCGAACCCAGCCTGTATCTCATCCAACATCAGCAACGTACCCGTCGCCCTACATTTTTCCTCCAATGCCTTCAGCCAGCCGGCATCCGGAACAAGTATGCCCGATTCCGCTTGTACCGTCTCCAGCAACACACAAGCCGTTGTTTCGTCAATGGCATCGATCGCTGCCGGATCGTTGTACCGAAGGTGCCATACGTCGGGTAAAAGGGGACGAAACGCCTGTCTCCAATACTCATCCCCGATAACACTCAATGCCCCTTGGGTACTGCCATGATAAGATCCCTGAAAACTGATGATACGCGTTCGGTTCGTATATCGCTTGGCCAGCTTCATGGCACCTTCTACGGCCTCAGCACCCGAGTTGGTGAAGTAAACGGAGTTCAGGGTTGATGGTAGCAAAGAGCAAAGACGCTGCGCATACCGGACCTGTGGGGATTGAACAAATTCACCATATACCATCACATGCAGGTACTTGTCGAGTTGCGCTCGAATGGCCGCCAAGATCTTCGGATGACCATGACCCATATTCGCCACCGAGATGCCACCGATCAGATCGATATAGGCATTACCCTTGACATCGAACAGTGTGGCACACTCCGCCCGCTCGATCTCGAAGGCCAATGATGCCGGCGAGGTCTGTGCCACATGTCGTAAAAAAATCTCCCTTGTATTCACGGGTTAAAGGTCGGAAAGAAAAGAGGATATTTGCATCATAACAAGTAAGATGGCACTGATCCTACCGGTAGAAGGAAAACAACCACAATTTGGAGAGAACACGTTTCTCGCACCGAATGCTACCATTGTTGGCGATGTTCAAATGGGCAAGGAGGGCAGCATCTGGTTCAATGCGGTGGTTCGTGGCGACGTGAATTTTATCCGCATCGGCGACCGGGTGAATATTCAGGATGGCGCCTGCATCCACGGCACCTATGAAAAATGCGGCACCACCATCGGAAATTCAGTATCCATCGGGCACAACGCCATCGTGCACGGATGCACGTTGCACGATCACGTACTGATCGGCATGGGCGCCATCGTGATGGATAAAGCCGTTGTACAATCAAACACGATCATCGCCGCCGGCGCGGTGGTACTCGAAGGAACCATCTGTGAAAGTGGCAGTATCTATGCCGGTGTGCCGGCGAAAAAAGTAAAAGACATCACGCCTGAATTGGTGCGGGGCGAAATCGAACGCATCGCTAATAACTATATCAAATACGCCGGTTGGTTTCAAAAAGAAACAAACGAAAAATAATTAAAGATGCGACTGAAAAATATTTTCTGGGGACTGCTGCTGATCTGCTTTACGCTGACTTCCTGCGGCCTAATGAGTAATCTCTTTCGTCGGAAATCGGGCTGCCCGAGCAACGGTAAAAATGTAGGCGCTGAACAGATTCTCAGCGGCGACCCGAAGGCCATGAAAAGTGTAAAGCGGGCGAAGAAGTTTCGAAGCTGATCAATAATTGCGCTCGTCGATCGAATCCAGCAGATTCACATAACTCAAGTATCGCTTTTCATCGATAATACCTGTACGCACCGCCTCTTTTACGGCGCATTGCGGTTCGTTGAGGTGCTGACAATTATTGAATTGACACCCATCCAGCAGCTTTCGCATCTCCGGAAAATAATGTGAAAGCTCAGCTTTCTCCAGATTCACCAACCCGAACTCACGCATACCGGGGGTGTCTATGAGTCTTCCTCCCTGCGGCAGTTCAAACATCTCAGCAAATGTGGTCGTATGCAAACCCTTGCCACTCCATCCACTCACATCCTGGGTGCGACGATTGATGCCGGGTAACCAACGATTCAATAAACTTGATTTACCCACACCACTGTGTCCGGTCACCAAGGTCGTCTTCCCACTCAGCATACTGAGCAATTCATCCATTCCCAAACCCGTTTCGGCACTGACAAGCAAGACCGGATATCCGGCACCTCCATATACTCGTTTCCATTCTTCGAATACAGCATTCTCTTTATCGGTATGCAGATCCGCTTTATTACAAACGATGATCGAAGGAACGTGATACATTTCAGAGGCGATCAAACAACGATCGATGAAACCGGTGGAGGTCTTCGGACTTTTCACGGTCACGATCAACATAGACAAATCAAGATTTGCCGCCACAATATGATGCTGATACTTATGACGCGGACTTTGTCGATGTAAATAGTTCGTTCTCGGCTCGATAGTTGTGATCATAGCACTGGCGGTCGCTTCCTCTTCAATCTCCATTTTCACCCAGTCACCCACAGCAACCGGATTCGTACTGGTGATCGAATCGAGCTTCATGACACCCTTGATCCGAGCATTCCAGCTTTTGCTCTGCTCATCGCGGACCACATACCAACTTCCGGTGGATTTATAGACGAGCCCGCGCATGGATCAGATAATTGATTTACTCGTCAGATAACTGGCCACAATAGGCATGCGACGCCCCACCCCGAAGGCCTTGGGCGATACGCGAATGATGGGACAAAATTGATTGCGCTTATACTCATTGAGATTTACAAGGCGTATCACATGTTCCACCATCGTCCGATCGAATCCTGTGGCAACGATCGACTCCGGA
Organism: Chitinophagaceae bacterium; assembly: GCA_947458625.1. GTDB lineage: Bacteria > Bacteroidota > Bacteroidia > Chitinophagales > Chitinophagaceae > JJ008. The sequence goes on along the minus strand of CANGZN010000071.1, from coordinate 917 downwards.
CCCTTGCGTTGTTCGATATACTGATAGAGGATCGGATCGAGCAACATATAATCAGGCAATGAATCCGAATCCTTTTGATTGGGTCTGAGCTCAGCCGAGGGAGCCTTGGTAAGGATCGAGGCCGGAATGATCTCTTTCTCTCTGTTGATATAACGAGCCAATTCGTAGACCTGAAGTTTGTAACAATCACCTAAAACAGCGAGTCCGCCGGCCATATCGCCGTATAAGGTTCCATATCCGGTAGCCAATTCACTTTTATTCGAAGTATTGAGCAGGATATAACCGAACTTATTGGCGATCGACATCAAAAAATTTCCACGGATACGGGATTGCATATTTTCTTCGGCCAAACCGAATGGACGATCGGCGAACATAGACTTCAACTCAACCAGAAAAGATTCAAAAACCCGATCGATCGGAACAATATCATAGGGGTTTCCCAACCGATCACTGAGTGAAGACGCATCTGCGACACTATGTGTGGAGGAAAATGGGGAAGGCAATAGTATTGCACGAACATTTTCTTTTTCGAGTGCTTCCACCGCCAATGCTAAGGTAACGGCGCTGTCGATACCACCACTGCTACCCAAGATGGCCTGCTTGAATCCCATTTTTTGAAAATAATCCCGGATACCTAGCACCAGTGCCTGATATATCGCAGCAATACCCGTTTCAGGTTGAAGTGTATCCGGATTCCATTCCGCATCAGGGAGTTGGGCAGCAGAAGCTAGTACAGGCTGTGTGAATCGTCCGCCCGCTTTTACATCTACATACCGGATGGATTCTTCGAACAGGGGTAATTGTTGTACCAGATTCGCATCCGCATCCATCACGAGCGAGCCACCGTCGAACACCAACTCAGTCTGACTACCCACCGCATTGCAATACAGCATGGGTGTTTTATACTTTCTGACATT
>CANGZN010000070.1 GCA_947458625.1 Chitinophagaceae bacterium | reverse complement strand
GGGTCTATAATTTCACCGTGGGCGACTTCGATCCATCCGTCTTCCCCATCCCTGCCGAACTCCAACAACTCATCGAAAAAGCCTACCAGGAAAAGCATACGAACTACCCGATGGCCGAGGGCAATATCGAGCTGCGCCAGGGCCTGAAATCCTTCATAAAGCACTACCAAGGGCTCGACTATGAAATGTCCGAGATCCTGGTCGCCTCCGGTGGCCGTCCCCTCATTTACACCATCTTCCGAACCATCTGTGACGAAGGCGACCGCATCGTTTACGCCGTTCCCTCCTGGAACAATAACCATTATACCCATTTCGTGGAGGCCGAACATGTAGTACTCGAAGCGAAAGCGGAAAATAACTTCATGCCCACGGCGGCCGAATTGAAACCGCACCTGGCCGGCGCCACCCTGCTGGCCCTCTGCTCCCCGCAAAACCCCACCGGCACCACCTTCCGAAAAGAAGAACTGGAAGCGATCTGCGACCTCGTCCTCGAAGAGAATGCCAAACGCGGCGACGAGCAGAAAAAACTCTACGTGATGTTCGATCAGATGTACTGGCACCTCACGTATGGCGACATTGAGCACCACGACCCCGTATCGCTTCGTCCGGCTATGAAAGACTACACCATTTTTGTGGATGCGATCAGTAAGGTGTTCTCATCAACCGGTCTTCGTGTGGGTTGGGGACTCGGTCCGGCACCTGTCATCGCCAAGATGAAATCCATCCTCACGCACATGGGCGCTTGGGCCCCTATGGCCGAACAAAAAGGATTGGCCGACTACCTCAACGATTTTCCCTCCATCGACCGATACCTCAAGCATTTCAAATCTGAAGTCCTACTTCGACTGAACAGCATCCACGACGGTATCGTAGCCCTCAAACAAGATGGATTCCCCCTCGATGCCATCGCACCGGAAGCGGCCATCTACCTCACCGTCAAAGTTGATCTGAAAGGATGGAAGAAAGCTGACGGATCCGTTCTTGCGGAACAAAGCGACGTAACACATTTCCTATTGAACGAAGCATCACTTGCTCTCGTTCCCTTCTACGCATTCGGTAGCGATCGGGAAAATCCCTGGTATCGACTCAGCGTAGGTACCTGTAAAAAAGAGGAGATCGGTGAAATGCTGGGTAAACTCCGTGCAGCGCTGGGGACCTTGATCAAACCTTGATCAGTTCTTTCCGATAAGAAACCGAAAGGGTCGCAATTGATCGCGACTGGCCTCTTGAAGAATCTTTTTGGGAGATAGCGTGATGTGATTGCGATCGACCAGTTGATACGCGCGTGCAAAATCATCATCACTCAACCGCTCCCGAAGCCATTGCGTCATCCGACGATGCTCAGTTGCCTGTGTGTCCCCAAAAAGGACCAGTAAATGATGTTTCGATACGCGTTGCATGATCAATATCCCTACATTCCTTTGTTACTCGGGCAACCACAGTTTTTTCCGCCTTTACCGCCACCCGAATAATAATTCCGGTTGCAGGAAAGCAAAACTACGGAGAGAAAAACCACAAATATTGTTCTGTAGAAGGTTCGCATGGGATTCAGCTTTCAAAATAAAACTATTTTGAGCACGGTTTCGTATGCCGCACGTTAAAAATAACAATTCAAGGAGGGTTTTGGTTGCCCCGCTCGACTGGGGACTGGGACATGCCACCCGCTGTATCCCCCTGATCCGTCGCCTTCTGCGTGACGGCCATCAGCTTTTCCTGGCCGGAAGCGGCCCCTCCGGTCAATTGCTCCGATCCGAATTCCCGGATCTGCCCTATTCCGAGATCCCTTCCCATTCCGTCCGCTACGCCCGATCGGGACGAGGCTTATTCTGGATGATCCTCAAACAGATCCCGGCACTGAGCGAACAGATCCGTTCAGAGAAAAAATGGCTGCAAGAATTCATTACTACACAACCGATCGATCAGATCATCTCCGATAATCGGTACGGGCTCCATCACCATGGCACCCAAAATATTTTGTTCACGCATCAACTCGGTTTGCGATCCGGCATCGGTAGCTGGGCCGATCAGGTATTGCAATGGATGTTGACCCGGCTGCTGAAACATTTTCACGAAATATGGGTTCCGGATCATGAAGGCGAACCCAACCTCAGCGGCGAATTAGGTCACCCAAAATATAAACCACCGGTGCCCGTGAAATACATCGGTCCGCTGAGTCGGTTTACGCAGACAAACAGATCCTGCATTCCAAAAAAAATCACGGTTGTTTTATCCGGACCCGAACCACAACGAACACTGCTGGAAGAAAAATGCTTACGCGAATTGAACGATTGGGATGGTCCCGTTACGATCGTGCGAGGATTACCCAATGGCAGTAATACACTGCAAGCACCTGCACATTGGAAAATATCAGATCATCTTTCGATCGATGCATTAGAGCAAGAAATCGAAGAAGCGGAACATTTCATTGCGCGCTGTGGTTATAGTACGCTTATGGATCTAGCGGTTTTGAACAAACAAGCAATTTTGATTCCTACACCTGGTCAGCCCGAACAGGAGTATCTGGCGAGTCGGATGAAAGAACGATCACAGTATGTTATTATCGATCAACAACAAGATCTACGGGAGGCCGTTGAAATAGCAAGCAGGAAGTCGGTAGCAGATGATAAATTTGCCGCCAGATGAATCCTCAATCACGAGCCCACATCGGTGTGCTGTTCACCAACTTCTTTTTTGCGCTGAACCTGAGTCTGGTCCAATTCATCTCCCCCGAACCATTAGGCCCGTATGGCGTAAATCTGTTTCGAGTTGGCGGGAGCTTGCTGCTGCTTTGGATGATGGCAAGCATCAATCGATCCGCCGATGAAAAACCGATCCGCAAGAAAGACTGGAGTCGACTCGCGCTTTGCGGATTCACCGGCATTTTTCTGAATCAGACCCTTTTTATAAAGGGACTCACCATGACATCTACCATTCATGCTGCGCTTCTCATGATGAGTACCCCACTAGTGATCACAGGCCTCGCTGCATTTTTTCTTAAAGAGAGATTACGTTGGATGCAATCGATCGGAATGCTACTCGGACTCGCCGGTGCAGCCGTGCTGATCACCGACAGAACCGACATGGGCGCTGATTCCTTATTAGGTGACGGACTCATCATCATCAACGCAATCTCCTATGCGATCTATTTCATACTGGTAAAACCCCTGATGCAATATTATCCGCCTACACAAGTGATCCGCTGGGTCTTCACATTCGGCGCTATCGGCATCATCCCCTTCGGAATCCCACAAGCGCTAGACCTGCAAGAAAGCGGCATGCACCTGCAGGAAATATTAGCACTCGGCACCGTCGTGGTTTTCGGTACCTATTTTGCTTATCTGCTAAATATTCGAGGGATACAAGTATTGGGTGCCGGCATCACCGGATCCTATATTTATTTTCAGCCCGTCTTTGCAACGCTCATCGCGATCCTTTTTCTGAATGATCATCCAACACCCGGAAAATTACTGGCCGGGGCGCTCATATTTTTGGGCGTGTATTTGAATAGCAGAAGAAACTTCGCATGAATAACAATCAATTTGATCTCAACGATCATCCCTCATCCCTAAACCAGAAGCGCCTCTTGCTCATGCGGCATGCGAAGACGGAGTCGCCATACACACTCAAACGCGACTTCGATCGGATACTCACAAAAACAGGTGAAGCCGATGCGGAAAGAATGGGAGACTGGCTGAAAAATCAACAACTCTCCATCGATCAGATACTATCCAGTTCGGCGGAACGGACTAGGCAAACCGCCCAGATCGTAGCCGCTGCGATCGGAATAGAAAGCACCGCGATCGAATTCAAAGACGAACTGTACCACGCAACACCCGACGTCTTCTTTGATGTTATCCGCGCGGTGTCGAATACAGTGAATACTTTACTGATCGTTTCACATAACGACGGCATCACACATTTTGCCAATAGTCTGACAGATGCCCGGATCGACTATATGCAACCCGGATCGGTATTTATAGTACAAGCCAATTGTCAAGATTGGTCTGCTTTTGAGCAAACTACCCGGATTTTCATGGGCTACCAACAGCCTGGCTGAACGGAAGGAAATTCACCGAAAACGAGGGGAAAAATTACACCTCTGCTTGTTGATTCTCTCTTGGTCTGCAGCTTGGCCATCCCTCATCTTTGACAGCTACCCGAAGCTCCTTCACGTCAGATCATCTGATCTTGAATTTGCAACTAATTTTCAGTTACTTTGTCAAAAAAAAGAAAAATTAAAAGCCCGGCTACGAAATCAGCCTGTAGACTTCAGCTACCGTGAACTAAGAACATTATTGATTGGACTGGGCTATGAAGAGGATCAAAAAGGCAAAACAGCCGGATCCAGAGTGATCTTTTATAAACCGACCACCCAACACACTCTTTTCCTGCACAAACCACATCCTGCCCGAATCATGAAACGATATCAGATACAATATGTGAAAGAGGAACTGATAAAACAAGGATTATTATGAGTAAGAATGTCATGACCTACAAAGGCTTTATAAGTTCGGTACATTTCAGCGCCGACGATGATATATTCTATGGAAAGATCGAGGGAATCGAAGACCTGGTCAGCTTTGAAGGCGCATCGGTCGTTACACTTAAAAAAGCTTTTCGTGACGCGGCAGATCGTTACATGGAATTTTGTGCCAAAAAGAAAAAACCGCTTCAAAAAAGTCATACCGGGACGTTCAACGTCCGGATCAAACCCGAGAGTCATCAGCAAGCAGCTATCCTGGCAAAACAATTGAACCAATCACTCAATCAATTTGTGCAGCAGGCGATCGATCGGCAAATTATGCTTACTCTTCACGAAGAAAAAGCAGTATATCGGTCCAAAAGGAAAAGATAATCAGCATCCAGACCGCTCACGCACTCACCTCACTCAACTCACTCAACTCACTCAACTCACTCAACTCCTAATCCTCTAAACCTCTCAACTCTCATCCCTCACCCCTCAACCCTGCCTGCCGGTAAGCAGGCTTCACCTCCCTTAATACCCTCTCTCATTCCGCCCTTCCATGTAATTCATAAAGGCACGATTTACGACGCGGTTTCCTCCAGGTGTGGGATAATTACCGGTGAAGTACCAGTCTCCCCGATTATTTGGACAAGACTTATGTAAATTTTCAATGTTCTGGAAGATCACCTGTACCGGAATGTTCAACTCCGGCGGCGTGATCAACAACGCGATCTCCTGCGTCAACTCATCTGTAGAGAAATGACTGTAGAACTCCTTTACTACATTGACCGTATGCAATTCGCCGGCCGCTTCCAATGTCCGACAACGATCCAATAACTCTTCCATCATTCCGGTCAATTCTTTTTTCTTTGCCAACGATACCGCCGCATTGAAGGCAATAAAATCGCCCATCTTACTCATATCGATGCCGTAACAATCCGGATAACGGATCTGCGGACAAGAAGAAACCACCACGATCTTTTTCGGTTTCAAACGAGACAACATCCGAATGATACTCTCGCGAAGCGTTGTTCCCCGAACGATCGAATCATCGATCACCACCAGTGCATCCTCATTGGCACGGATCGTTCCATAAGTAATGTCATATACGTGCTGCACCATCTCATTGCGACTGGCATCCTCGGTGATGAACGTCCGCATCTTCACATCCTTGATCGCAATCTTCTCGATGCGGATCTTACGGGTGATCATCTCGCGTAGCTTCTCTTCATCAAAATCCTTACCCCAGCTGAGAATCCGCTCCAGTTTGATCTGATTCAAATAATCCTCCATCCCCTTCAGCAATCCGTAAAACGCCACCTCTGCTGTATTGGGGATAAATGAAAACTTAGTGTTTTTCAGATCATGATCGATCGCGGTAAGCACTTGCTCACTCAAATTATGTCCAAGTGCCAGACGTTCCTGATAGATCTTCTCATCACTGCCCCTCGAAAAATAGATCCGCTCAAAACTGCAAGCGAGTCGGGTCTTCGGTTCCAAAATCTGCTTCAGTTCAACCACCCCTTTCTCATTTACTATAAGTGCTTGCCCGGGCATCAACTCCTTCACCTCATTCTCTCCTACATTGAAACTAGTCCGGATCGCCGCACGCTCGGATGCACCTACAATCACTTCATCATCCATGTAATAATAAGCGGGTCGGATACCGTGCGCATCGCGGAATAAAAATCCGATACCATTACCCGTAGCACCCCCCACAAAAAAGCCGCCATCCAGCATCGGAAGTGTTTGCTTTAATACCTGCTCGATATTCATTTGTTCGGGCGACTGCTCATCGACCTCACACAAACGCGTATACATCAGTTCGATCATTGCCGCGAGATCGCTGAAACGAACCGACTCCTGTGGCACCTTACCGGTAGCAGCATACAATTCCTCGGCATTGACAATATTGAAATTGCCGGCAAGGGCCAGATTACGAGCCGGTATCGTATCCCGACTGATAAATGGATGACAGTACTCAACCTTGTTCTTTCCCTGGGTTCCATATCGCAAGTGACCGATCATCAGTTCGCCCAGGTAATTCAAATGTCCTTTCAGCAGACCTGGTTGATTCTTGATCTGCGGATGATATTTCTCAAGCTCACTCACTTCCTGTCCGATCTGTTGAAATATATCGGCGATGGCCTGTTGCGCATTGCTTCGCAAACGATTCATGAACGGATAACCCGGTTCCACATTCAATTTTACTGTCGCAATGCCGGCCCCGTCCTGTCCCCGGTTATGTTGCTTCTCCATCAGCAGATAAAGTTTGTTCAGTCCCCACAGGGCTGTACCATACCGCTGTTGATAATACGAAAAAGGTTTGCGCAAACGAATGAAGGCCAGGCCGCATTCGTGTTTTATGGGATCGCTCATATAATTCGAAAATCAAATTTAATTCGGTTCGTGTCAACAAAAAACCGCCCGAAGGCGGCTATATCAATTCTTTGGTTCAAATTTTTTCAGCAGTGGGCAATCTTCAGCAGTCTGTGGATCCAACATCACGTAGTAGGTAGGAAGTTTGCCTTGCAACCACTTGTCCAGCGTACGAGCTTTTTTCTCCTCCAGCGCGAACTGTGAGATCTTACTGTAATCGTCGTTGAGGTTCATGCGGTGCGGCTGACTGCGAGATTTCAGGTGTACCACACGAACACCTTTCTTCCCTTGCTCACTTTCATATTCCACCGGCTTGGAATATTCACCGACTTTCATTTTGTCGAGCATACTGACCAATGCCTTGTCGAGCTGATCAATGGTGACAAATGTTGATCCGTCGCGGCCGGTCAGATACGGACCGGTATACTTGGCCGCCTCATCATCACTGTATTTGGTACCAGCCTCGTTAAAGGTCAGATCGCCTTTGATCACTTTGGCGCGAACGGAATCCAATTTGACTTTTGCTGCACCGATCTCTTCTTCAGTTACAGGAGGAATACGCAGGATGTGACGGATCACCGCATCGTCTCCATTGCGCTGCACCATCTGAATGATGTGGTATCCGAACTTCGACTTAACAGGCGAGGAAATTTCCCCTTCCTTCAGTCGGAACGCCGTTGAAAGGAATACAGGATCCCAGGTCTTCTCTGTACGATTCACCTGATATTGACCGCCTCGGTCTTTACTCCCTGGATCTTCAGAAACACGCTTGGCCATTTGATCGAAAGTGACCACTTTCAGCTCGATCTGCTTCTTGTAGTTATTCATCTCGCCTACGATGTACTGTTCGATATCGCGCGAGGCCTTTGGATAAACAATGATCTGACCGATCTCCAACTCCGACTCATAAAAAGGCAGACTGTCTTTCGGAATGTTTTCAAAATAAGTCTTCACTTCCACCGGCGTGATGCGAACGTTCTCCACGATCTTACGTTGCATAGCCTGAGCAAATTTTTGCTCCTTTACAGATTCTCTTGCATCGTCCTTGATCTGATAGATCGTCTTACCGGCCACTTCTTCCAGCGCTTCCTGGCTGCCGAATTGATTGATATAACTGCGGATACGATTATCCAGATCCGCCTCTACTTCATCATCCGTCACCGGTAATGAATCCTTCATAGCCTGCAACATCATCACTTTGGAGATGATGGCCTGCTCGGTCAGAATACATTCGCCATTCTCGGGTACGGTTCCGCCCTGACGAGCGATGTCGGCCAAGGAGTTTTTAATATCAGAAAGCAATATGATCCGGTCTCCCACAATGGCCGTCACCTTGTCGGTCACGACTTTCTTGGGTTGTGCCAGTGCGGCAAGGCTGACACTCAATAAAGTCAGCACGAATAAGAACGTCCGTTTACGCATAGCTTTCAAAACTAATGGGGCAGCGGGTTCATCCGAACTGCCCGGATTCCATTTAACAAAACCTTTTTATCAGAGTGTACGCTTCACCTCTTCCTGCTCGTATGCTTCCACCACGTCGCCCACTTTGATATCGGTATAATTCTTGATCGTCAATCCGCATTCCATACCGGTCGATACATCCTTCACATCATCCTTGAATCGCTTCAACGAGGCGAGTTCAGCCTGTACCCCTTCAGCGGTCGGATAGATCACGATGCCATCACGGATCAAGCGCACTTTCGAGTCGCGTTTGATCTTTCCGTCACGCACATAACAACCGGCAACCGTAGCCTTGTCGAATTTGAATACCTCGCGGATCTCCACATTCGCCACGATCTTCTCCTGCACCTTCGGCTCCAACATTCCCTCCATCGCGCTCTTGACTTCTTCGATGGCGTTGTAGAT
>CANGZN010000069.1 GCA_947458625.1 Chitinophagaceae bacterium | reverse complement strand
GATCCATCTAAAGGCAAAAAACTCTCCTTTGTGTTGCAGGAGATCGGTCGGGAGATCAATACCACCGGAGCCAAAGCCTATGAGGCGGAGATACAGCGTTGTGTGGTGGAAATGAAAGATGAACTGGAAAAGGCCAAGGAGCAGATCCTAAACCTGCTCTGACAGGCCCTAATTTTGTGCCATGCGTGTACCGATTGCGATCCTGACGATCTTGTTTTTCGTCCAATGTAAACCGATCGACCTCTACGAGCGTACGATCGACATCCCCAAGCATCAGTGGAGCGGCGACTTTGTTCCATCCTGCTCTTTTACCATTTCAGACACACAGGCGCTCTACCAGGCTTCCTTGATCCTTCGTCATACCGACGCCTACCCGTTTAATAACATTTGGCTCGACGTGCAGATCGAAGCCCCTGACACGCTGTATTCCTTCCGCACCGAGCAGATATTGGGTAATAATGAGCAAGGCTGGTTGGGAACCGGACTCAACGATGTATATGAACACCGGATCCCGCTGAACAATGAGTTGGCAAAAGCCGGTGTGTCCTTTCGCCGTTCGGGCAACTATACATTCCGACTGAAGCAGATCATGCGGGAAGACCCGCTACCTGCAATATTGCAAGCCGGCATCCGGATCGAAAGAAAACAATGAAATCGGCCTCAACACCCGCCACCCGGTTTCGCCGTACTACTGTCCTGTATTGGACCCTGCTTGCCTATGTAGTAGCCGCCTTGATCTGGTGGTTCATCTCCCTCGAAAAACAGAATCAGCAGATCGCAGAAAAAGAACGCAACTATCTGCTGGAACATAAACTGGAGTTATCGCAAGCTGCGTTCGAGGAGCAGTGGAACAAGATCCAACGAGCAGAACAAAAAAACTTCACCAAATACCTAAGCGAGGGCATCACCTTTCTGGCATTGATCGGACTCGGAGCCTCCTGGGTCTATCGGTCGGTGCGGCGACGATTTCGACTCCAAAAACAACAGGAAGAATTCATCATGGCCGTCACCCATGAACTGAAAACACCCATTGCCGTAGCGCGCCTGAACCTTGAAACCATTCAACGATATCCGCTCGACGAAGAAAAGCGGGAACGATTGGTCAAAACCACCCTCGACGAAACAGCCCGTCTGAACTTTCTCACCAACAACATTCTGGTAGCCTCTCAATTAGCGGGACAGTCATTTCGTTCAGAGAGAAATGAACTGAATCTGGCCGGATTGTTGCGCGATTGCATACGGGACTTTCAAAAGCGATTCCCGAACCGCGAACTCATCGCCCATATGCCCGAAGAGGTAGTGCTGAACGGCGATCCGTTGCTATTACAAATACTGGTCAATAACCTGCTCGAGAACGCACAGAAATATGCACCCAAAGACAGCCCGATCCAACTGAATCTATCGCAAGAGTCAACCGCCATTCTGTTGGAAGTGATCGACCAGGGGCCCGGCATTCCCCGATCGGAACGGAAGCAGATATTCGAACGGTTTTATCGGATCGAAAACGAAACCACCCGCAAAACGGCCGGTACCGGACTTGGTCTATACCTCTGTAAAAAGATCGCCGCCAACCACCAGGCCACCATTTCAGTATCCGATCATCTGCCCAGGGGCAGTAATTTTGCGGTTGTATTTTCCGCATGAAACAAACGCCATCCATCTTACTCGTAGAGGACGAAGAAAATCTGCATGAAGCCCTCAAACTCAACCTGGAACTGGAAGGATATTCCGTCAGCTCCGCGAGAGACGGCGCCGAAGCGCTTCGCATCGTAGAAGAAGAACATCTAGACCTGATCATCCTCGATATCATGCTCCCGGAAGTCGATGGCATCACCGTCGCCGAAAATATCCGCATCCGAAATCTTGATACCCCGATACTCATGCTCAGCGCCCGAAATACGAGCGCCGATCGAATACTGGGACTCAAAAAAGGGGCCGATGATTACCTGACCAAACCCTTCGATCTGGAAGAATTATTACTGCGTGTCTCTAAACTGATCGAAAAAAATCTACGCCTGAACGACCGACCTCAGATCAACGATCTGTATACATTCGGATCCAATCGGATTGATTTTAAGGCCCAACAAGCATTCGATAGCAATGGAGCCTTGATCGAGCTCACCAAAAAAGAGACCATGCTCCTGAAGCTTTTGATCGAAAACAAAAATGAAGTGGTCACCCGGGAACGAATCCTCAACATCGTCTGGGGCTATCAGGTCTACCCCACCACCCGCACCATCGATAATTTCATCCTGAACTTTCGGAAATACTTTGAAAACGATAGCCGGCAACCGCGATATTTTCACTCCGTACGCGGGGTCGGATATAAATTCACGGATGACTGATCAAAGATCTCCCAACCGCGGACGCACCACGATCTCTTCCACACAGGCAGCTACCGATAACTGCGTACACTGATAAACCAGCTGCGCGATATCGGAAACCTCCATGATGCGATGTGCTGAATTATCAAAATCACCCCAGGAATCCGTCAATACCGCACCCGGATAAACGGTAGTCACTTTTACCCCCGTCGGCTTTAACTCGTCCCGTAAATTCTGACTAAACCCATTCAATGCATATTTACTGATGCTGTACGCCCCACCATGCGCGTACGGACGCTGACCGGCGATCGAACAAATATTGATGATATGCCCCTTCCCTAACTTGACCATCGACGGAGCGATCACTCTCGTCAGATGATAGGCACTATACAGGTTCACCGCTAACTGACCTTCCATCAACCCCTCCGGTTGATCCAGTAACTTACCCGGCTCGAAAATCCCTGCATTATTGATCAACACATCCGGTGCCCCCTGTTCCAAACACCATTGACCAAAGGACTTCACCTGTTCCGGTATCGTTACATCCGCTGCCTTCCCCTTCACCACCGACCCGGGATATTTAGTCATCAGTGACTGACTCAATTCATCCAATTTGAACTGGCTACGGGACGAGATCAAAACCTCATGACCGGCCGCCGCAAATTGTTCTGCCATTCCCTTTCCCATACCCCTCGAGGCACCTGTGATGATCACTCGCATAAAAATGATTTTTTCAAAGGTCGAACATTTTTGCCGCCCGGATCCTATCCAACCCCCTTACTTTGCAGCATGTCGTATCGCCACCTCTTCTTCGACCTTGATCATACGTTATGGGACTTTGATGCAAACTCCCGAAATACACTCCAACATTTATACAGCTCGCTCGACCTGGCGACGAAAGGAATCGATGATTTCGATCGCTTCCATAAACAATACCTGAAACATAACGAACGGCTCTGGGAACGCTACCGAAAAGGCTTCATCAAACAAGAAGAACTGAGAGTGAAACGTATGTGGCTGAGCTTACTAGATTTCAAGATCGCCGACGAATCCCTCGCTAAAACACTGAGCGTCCGCTTTCTTGAATTACTTCCCACGAGAAACCAATTGTTCCCAAAAACCCTGGAGATCCTGCAATACCTGAAAGAGAAAAATTACACGTTGCACATCATCACCAATGGGTTTGAGGAAGTACAGCATCACAAAATGCAGGCAGCGGAACTCACGTCTTTTTTTGAACAAGTGATCACCTCCGAAAAAGCCAATGCCCTCAAACCACAGCGTGCCATTTTTGAACATGCACTCGAAGCCAGCGGCGCCAACGTGGACGAGAGCATCATGATCGGCGACTCAATGGAGGTAGACATCAAGGGTGCCTGGGAGATGGGAATGGACCAGGTTCATATGAATCACATCAACAAGCAACGATATCCCATTCAAGGAGACACCTACCCCACACATACCATTTTTGAATTGGAAGAATTGCGAGCGATCCTCTAAAGACGATTACCAGGTTGCGATCACCGTCACCCCGCCCTTCGGACGATCCCCGATCTTGCAATGGATCTTGGCATCCAACGGAAGCAACAGATCGACGCGTGAACCGAATTTGATGAATCCCATCTCCTCCGTCTGATTCACTTGCTGACCAGGCTTGAGATAATTACAGATCCGCTTAGCTAAGGCCCCTGCGATCTGCTTAACTAAGATCTCCTTCCCGTCTTTTCGATAAACGACACTGTGACGCTCATTTTCCGTGGAAGACTTGGGATGCCAAGCCACCAAATATTTACCGGGATGATACTGGCTATATGCTACTTCGCCACTGACCGGATTGCGATTAACATGCACATTCAGCGGACTCATAAAAATGGAAACCTGTATGCGCTTGTCTGAGAAATACTCATCCGCCTGCACCTCCTCGATCACCACTACCTTTCCATCCGCAGGCGCCACGATCGCATTTTCCTGAATGGTGTGTGTTCTGGAGGGTATACGAAAGAACGATACAATGAAGAGCCAAAACCCCCCGGTCAAAATAGCTGCCGGCACATAGAGATAGGAGAAACAGTCACAAACCCAATAATGCAATACCAGGTTGATGACCAACATCAACACCCCCACAACAAAAATGGTCACATAGCCTTCACGGTGTATACGCATACGATCGATTTCGGCAAAAATAGGGGCAACGAAGGGATTGAATCAGAATAATCGATCTCAAAGAGACTTATTGACAAACAACGAAATACTTCGTAAAAACAAGTACAGCACGGGTAATGCAAAAAGCAGCGAATCGAACCGATCCAACACACCCCCATGACCCGGCATCAGATTACCACTATCCTTCACGCCGGCCATACGTTTCAGTTTCGACTCGAATAAGTCGCCAACCGTTCCGGCAATAGCCAATAAGGTGATCAATATATAACCCGATAGCGGAGATAATGCCGCATCATAAAAACATCGGTCCAATAGCCAACCGATCAATGCCGTTGCAGATACGATGCCGCCTATCGTTCCTTCCCAGGTCTTCTTAGGTGATATCTTCGAAAAAGGCGTCCGACCGATCAATGATCCCAATAAATAGGCCATGGTATCATTCACCCACATAGTCAGGATCGCGATCAAAACCCACCAAAGTGCCGGCGAAAAGAAAAGATCAACAACATCCGGCAAGGGACCCAATCCGTATAAATGCAAGGCCAAGGCAACCGGCAAAGAGAGGTAAAGATTACCCGCCGCTGTAGCAAGCCAATGCTTGAATGAGATGTTCTTGCTGACGATCGTACCCCAAGCCAGGAGAATGAATCCGGCCAAATTAAACGGCAGCAGCAGATTATCACGCAATGAAAATGAACCTATTTCAAAACGTTGATTGGAAAAAAGTAAACAAAGAGCCAAGCTATTCAGTACCCACCCCATTGTTACATAGGGATGTGTTTGCTGTGAATAGACTCGATCGATGAGTCTGGTGAACTCGATCCAGGCGACTGACACTAAAAAAAGAAATAAAAATGCGTAGGTCCAGGCGTTGACAAAAAGACCGATACACATGACCGCTACAAAAAGAATAGCCGTCAGCGAACGGGTTTTGAGTACACTGGTTTGTAAGGCCATATCAAGATCAAAATGGGTTTTCCGGATCCTCCGTCATATAGGTAGGCTCCTGCGGTGGAAATTCATTCGAGCGCTGGATCATCTGGCGGATCACCCAAACACTCAACAATAAACTGATCAGCGCCGGCGCGATCAGTTGAAGCAGGGGAATGACCGACTCCGCCTCTAACAGATCAGGATTCACATAAGCCGCCGTGATGAGCATGGCGTCATAGAAAAAATGGGCCAGGATCGCTACCCACAAGCTACCGCTGTAGGCGAACAGTATGCCCAATACGACACCCAACAGAAAACGAGGAAAGAATCCGTAGAACTGCATGTGCATGGCAGAAAAAAGAATCGCCGCGATGACGATGCCGGTCCACCGACCATATTTACGGACCAAGATCCGCTGGATCAAACCTCGGAACAATAATTCTTCTCCCACACCTGCCAGCACGGCCACAAAAAAAAGATTCAGCAACAGATCGTTCAATGATTGAGCAGATAACAATGCTTTTACTGTTTGTTCTGCTGATTTTTCCTGCGATTGCATCCACTCTTTCATTCCCCCGGGGAAAACAATGCGCTGATTCAATTCTCCTATCAATTGAGTGAAGGGAAGAAGAATGATCATGATCAAGATGGACCAGAACCAAAATTGTGAAAGGTTGGGAGCTTGAAAACCCAAAAAACGATTGGGCTCATAACTGAACAATTGCGAACAGATCCAGGCCGGCAATACAAATAATCCGATGAACTGTACAAACTGCATACCCCTGAGAAAAGTCAGCATGCCGGGTTTGGATAATTGTGCAGGTGACAGATCCGACAACGAATCGACCGAAATACCTGTCAGCGCCTGCAACGCGATGGTTCCGATCATCGCGACCGAAAAGAATGAAACCAAAGCAATGGCCACCAAGGTGATCAATTGATTGAGCGGGGGGCGATGCGCCAGTAATCCTTTCATGAAAGTGGGTAATACGCGGTAGATTTGCAACCGGATCGATCAAAAATAGGCAAATCAACACGGAATGGTACGGATCGGAAACTTACAACTGCCTGACTTCCCACTGCTGCTGGCGCCCATGGAGGATGTCAGCGACCCGCCCTTCCGTGCCGTTTGCAAGGACGGAGGCGCCGACTTGATGTACACCGAGTTCATTTCTTCAGAAGGGCTCATCCGCGATGCCATCAAAAGCCGAAAGAAACTCGACATATTCGAGGAAGAACGACCCATCGGCATTCAGATCTTCGGAGGCGATGAAGAATCCCTCGGACTGGCCGCCAAGATCGTGGAAGTGACCGGACCCGATCTGCTCGATATCAACTTCGGCTGTCCGGTAAAAAAAGTTGCCCTCAAAGGCGCCGGTGCAGGTGTATTACGCGATATCGATCTCATGGTTCGCCTCACCGACTCTGTTGTGCGTTCCACCAATCTGCCCGTCACCGTAAAAACCAGATTGGGTTGGGATGATCAAACTAAAAACATCGAGGAAGTCGCCGAACGATTGCAAGACGTAGGCATCCAAGCACTCGCGATACACGGACGCACCCGCACACAGATGTATAAAGGGGAGGCAGATTGGACCTTGATCGGCAAGATCAAGAACAACCCACGCATCAAGATCCCCATCTTCGGAAACGGCGACATCGATTCACCTGAAAAAGCACTTGAATACAAAAACCGATATGGTATCGACGGGATCATGATCGGCCGAGCCGCGATCGGATACCCTTGGATCTTCAACGAGATCAAACACTTCTTCCAAACCGGCGAACACCTGGCTCCGCCTTCATTGGAAGATCGTATAGCAGTATGTCGTAAACACCTGCGTCGCTCCATCGAATGGAAAAACCCCATCGTGGGCATCAATGAAATGCGTCGGCACTACAGCAACTATCTAAAGGGATTGCCCAACATCAAAGATTACCGACTGAAACTCGTCACCATGAAAACCGAAGAGGAGATCAATGCGGTACTGGATGAGATCGGGCAGGTGTACGCCGGCTACACATTTGAAAAAGCGCCGATCAAGCTGGTCGACTATCACCAGAACTGTCCGGTGAACTGATCAGTTCCCCAATACGCTCAGTACATCTTCACTGAGTGGAGAAACGGAAGGACCAAAATAACGAATCAGTCTTCCTTCCCGATCGATCAAGAATTTGGCAAAATTCCATTGGGGATTCAAACTGTTCCACCCGTTTTTATTGGGATCGGTAAGCCAGTCATATACCGGCTGCTGGCCGCTCGTACGCAAGACGATACCCTTTGTCGCCACGGGAAACCGCACCCCATAATTACGCTGACAAAAACCGGCGATCTCTGCATCACTGCCTTTTTCCTGTTCCTTGAAATCATTCGAAGGAAATCCAATGATCTGCAGCCGATCGGTAAACCGATCCTGCAATTGTTGCAATTCTGCATACTGTCCGGTGTACCCACAATCACTGGCCGTATTCACCAGCAACAGATAACGACCCTTGTAATCGGAAAGTGATAAGCTGTTAGCCGTGATCGTTTGCACGGAAAGATCATAAATAGAAGATTTCGGCTCGATGCCACTGCGCATCAAGACGGTTGTATTCTTACCGGATAGACGTGTCATCCACATCAAAGCCGGATAGATGGTGCGGAGGATCTTCTGACGAAAACTCATTTGACTGTTGCGTTGACTGATACCGACATAGGCGAAAAAACCGGCGATGATACCGATCAATATCAACAAGATGGATCTTCCTTTGTTCATCGGATCATTTTTTTAAGTAACCCCAATTTACCGGTCAGTGGCGGATACTTGATGGCCGGATCAAACCAGGTGGGAGTATGCATGACAGATTTAAGATGACTGAATACATCAAATCCAAACTTTCCGTGATAGGCACCCAATCCGCTCGCACCCCTTCCGCCGAACGGCAACCGTGAATTCAATAAATGCATGCTGACATTGTTGACACACGCTCCTCCCGCAGGTACAGACTCCAGCCATCGTTCCGCCCGGTCTTTGTTCTCCGTAAAAATGTAAAAGGCCAACGGATTCGGATGGCGTTCAATAATTCTTCTGGCTTCCTGAAAATCATCGAAAACCAGAATGGGCAGTAACGGACCAAAGATCTCTTCATTCATGATGGGGGCATCGACAGAAACTTCTTCCAGAAGCGTAGGCTCAATGAAAAGATCATCGCGATCGTGTCGGCCTCCAACGAGGGCGTTGCCATCTTTCAGATAACCCACCAAACGATCGAACTGACGAACATTGACAATACGCCCGAACCCATCATTTTTTTGCGGAACGGATGAGTAGAATTT
>CANGZN010000068.1 GCA_947458625.1 Chitinophagaceae bacterium | reverse complement strand
GCCGGTGGCGGAACCCTGAGTTATCAGTGGAGTTTCGGTGATGGAAATACATCCACTCAAACGAATCCGTCGAATGTATACGCCTCTATTGGCAACTATCCTGTCACCTTGGTGGTGACTTCAGCAGCGGGATGTACGCATTCGATAACGAAGACGATGAACAACTTCGTTCAAAAGCCTATTGCTTCTTTCCGGGTGAGCCCTGCCGAAATCTGTCAGGGTGCCGATAATCAATTCACCGATCAGAGTTCGGCATTCACCGGCACCATGCAAAACTGGAATTGGAGTTTCGGTGATGGTACAACTTCTACGGCCACCAATCCTGTCAAGCGTTATTCATTGCCAGGTAATTATAATGTTACGCTGACCGTTACCAATACAGCAGGCTGTGTGTCCGATCCGTTCGCGGTTCCGGTGATCGTGCATCTGCAACCGGTGATCGATGCCGGTATCAACTATGTGGTACAACAAGGCACTCAATTGACCTTACGTGCCACGGCGAATTCACCCACGCTCTTATTCCAATGGAGCCCGCCCGTTGGGTTGAGCGATCCTACTGTATTGAATCCGGCGCTTACAGCGGTGCAGGATCAGACGTATACGTTAACAGCTATCGGTGATTTTGGATGTCGGGCTACTGATCAGATGACGGTGAAGATCCTGAAGCTGGTAACGGTGCCAAATGTGTTTTCACCAAATGGAGATGGTATCCATGATGTTTGGAACATCCCGAATCTGGCTGATTATCCCGGTTCTACCGTGGAGGTTTTCAATCGGTACGGTCAGCAGATTTTTTATTCGATTGGATACAATACCCCTTGGAATGGTACCCGCAATGGGCAAGCGCTTCCGGCGGGCACGTATTATTACATTGTTCAACTTAAAAATGGCTTCAAACCCCTTAGCGGATCGGTGACCATTCTCCGATAAGCGAGGATCAATTTTTTATATGACCAAAACTTTCCCGATGAGCATTCGAACTCCACGCAAACTGTTGCCCTTACTGGCTCTATTTGTAGCTGGATCAACACTGGCACAGGTTGATCCGCATTTCTCTCAGTATTATGTTTATCCGTCCTGGTTGAATCCGGCACTGACGGGTGTATTTGACGGACAATACCGCGTTTCCGGCGTGTATCGTTCGCAGTGGGGTTCGATCACTACGCCTTTCACTACGTATGGAGTAACGGGTGAGTTTGTCACCGGTAAAAACATCAATGTGGGTGCCAGTGTGTTGAAGCAAACCGCGGGGGACGGCGGATATGGATATACGACCGCTTATGGGAGTGTTTCTTATACCGGAGTGAAATTCGGTCCGGGGCTCACCAAGCGACTCACGTTCGGTTTGCAAGCGGGCATGATCCAGCGTCGCTTCGATCAGAGCAAGATGACATTCGGCTCGCAGTGGAATCCGGTGTTCGGATACAATCCGGGAAATCCTTCAAATGAAGTACTGAGTCGTACCGCTGCATCCGCCTTCGATATCGGTGCAGGTGTTTTGTATTTCGATGCCAAGCCGGGTCAGAAAGCGAATTTGTACGGCGGACTTTCCGTTTCTCACTTGACCCAGCCGGATGACAAGTTCGGTGCAACAGGCGATGCACGCTTTCCGATGCGGTATACGTTTCACGGCGGGGTACGCATTGCGATCAACGATCAGTTCAGTTTAACGCCGAATCTCTTGTATCTGAAACAGGGAACGGCGACAGAGAAGATGGTTGGTGCGTATGGTCAGTATAAGGCTACATCGGATGTAAACGTGTTGATCGGTGCGAACTATCGCTTTCAGGATGCACTTGCCCCTTTCTTTGGTTTCACGTATCGGAATATGATGCTGGGGGCCAGTTATGACATCAATACCTCAGATCTGGGTAAGCTGGTGAATGGCGCCAACAGTTTTGAGATCTCCTTATCCATCATCGGTCGCAAGTCTACCAAAACGCCTGAAGTGGAATTTGTTTGTCCCCGACTCTAACCTATTACTCTCCTGCAAAACCTGCATATGAAAAGAATTATTCTAGTTTTCGGTTCGATGGCCTGCCTGTTCAGCGCCACTGCTCAGTTCGTGGTCGATTACCTGAACGGTGCAAATGATTACTATCGCAAGGGCGATTATGCCTCTGCGGTGGAGTATTATGAAAAATACCTGGCGGGTCCCGGAGCCAAACAGATGGAGGAGTACAATCCCTATGCGCCTCAAAAATCTAAAAGCAAGTCCTCGAAGAATGCGTTCGATCCGATGGAGGTAAAATTCCGGATGGCGGAGTGTTATCGCCATCTCAATTATCCCTCCAAGGCAGCACCGATCTATAAAGAGGTGATCGATTCAAAAACGAAAACGCAGCCATTGGCTGGTTATTATTATGGACAGCAATTGCGTGCGTTGGGGAAGTATGAAGATGCCGCAAAAGTATTTCAGGGCTTTTTATCCGATTATCAAGTAGATGATACCTATCGTAAAAGCGCTCATCGGGAGGTGAAAAATTTAGTCTTTGTCCAATCTGAAATGAAGAAGAAAGGGCTGCAGTATTTCACACTCAAGAAATCGCGCTATCGGCTGAACATGCAAGGAGCCAGTTATGCGCCCGTTTGGATCGATAACAATACCTTGTTCTTTACCTCAACGCGATCACTTGATCCGGATGCAAAAGGCAAACAATATGTGAATCGAGTTTTTCAGGCCGTGTATCAGCGCGATAAGGACACGGCGATCGTTCGTCCGGTTTACCTGCCACAAGCAGGAGAGATGCATCAGGCGGCTGTTGCCATGATGCCCGACGGGAAGACGATGTTTTTTACCGGATGGTCTTTGAAAGGGGATAAAAAAGCTACTACGATCTATACGGCAAAGAAGGATGGTGGTGAGTGGACGCAGCCGGTATTGTTGGGTGAATCCGTCAATGCGGTTGGTAGCAATAATCAGCAACCACATGTGAGTGCTGATGGAAAACATCTTTATTTCTCCAGTAATCGTCCTGGTGGAAAAGGCGGATATGATATCTGGGTAGCTGCTATTGAGAATGGTGTGCCCGGAGCGGCAAAGAACCTGGGTGCTCCGGTGAATACGGCGGATGATGAGCAGGCTCCTTTTTATCATGCAGCCAGTGGATCGCTGATCTTTTCTTCCAATGGTTTCATTGGCATGGGCGGATTTGATTTTTTCCAGAGTAAGGGTACGGTCGATAAATGGAGTGAGCCGATCAACCTTGGCTATCCTGTGAACTCGATCAAGGATGATATTTATATGTATACGCGTGGAACAGCTAAGAATATTCTTTCGGATGTTATTCTGAGTTCGGATCGGGATGCAGCTTGTTGTTTGGAGCTGTTCGATTTGCAGCGTCGTATACCAGCTCGTACGATCAAGGGCACGGTGGTGTCTTGCTCCGATCGCATGCCTGTACCTGGTGTACAAGTAGAGGTACTTGATGCAGCAACGGGTAGTGCCATTACTCAAAAGCAAACCGATGCAGCCGGAGAATACCAGGTCGTGTTGCAGGATCCACGTCCGCTTAAGTTGATCGCGAAGCGCGGCGGATATGCTGATACGGTTTCCGTCATTCCGGTTCCGGAGGAGATGGATATCGATCAGTTGGAATTTGCGGCCGGGTCATTCTGTATCCGTCAATTGCCGCCGCCGATTCCGCCGGTGGGAACGATCGTTGAGATACCGAACATCTTGTATGATTTCAATAAGGCCACTTTACAACCGGTTTCTTTCCCTGTGTTAGACTCGCTGGCTTCTTTGTTGACGGCTAATCCGAACACCGTGATCGAGATCCGTTCGCATACGGATGATATCGGTTCAGATGCCTATAACCTTGACTTATCAAACCGTCGTGCGAAATCTGTGGTGGATTATCTGATCACGCGCGGTGTGAATGCTGCACAGCTGGAGTCGAAGGGATATGGGGAGACATTGCCGCTCGAGCCGAATAAGATCAAGGGCAAGGACAATCCGGCAGGTCGTGCGAAAAACAGACGTACGGAGTTCAAGGTGTTGAAAAATTAAATAAACTGAATTACGTGAAAATGATCCTGCAGCAGATATATCGGTCGATCGGAATAACGGCATTGCTGGCACTGGCATTCGATGCCGGTGCGCAGCAAAAGCCTCATTATACGCAGTATATACTGAATCAATATATCATCAACCCAGCTATCACGGGGATTGAAAGCTATGTGGATCTGAAGGCCAGTCATCGCCGTCAATGGGTGGGCATTCAGGATGCGCCCGTCACTAGTTATTTTTCTATCCACGGATCATTGAACAAGAAAAGCAGTAAAACATCACCCACCTCTTTTCCCACGCCCGGCGAAAATCCAAGGGGGAAAAGCTATTGGGAGGAATATGAAGCGCCGGATCCGCATCATGGCATCGGCATGCAGGTGGTACAGGATGTTACCGGTCCGCTTAGCACCCTCTCCGCACAAGCAACCTATGCGTATCATTTGCCGTTGAATACCAACACTACACTGGCTGCGGGATTGGGTGTGGGCATCAATCGGATCGGATTGGATGCAGCCAAATTGAATTTCGGTGATGTGACCGTCGATCCGGTGGTATTCACGTCGGGCATTTTGAATAAGACGCGGTTGGATATGAGTGCCGGGCTGTATCTGTACTCCTCAGATTATTTCGTGGGCTTATCGGCGCAGCAGATCGTTCCGCAAACCATCGACTTTTCTGACGGATATATTCGCCCGCAGACCGGCAAGACGGTTCCGCATTTATTTGCCACCGCTGGATTCCGCGCGCTGCTCGGGGAGAATTTCAATCTGATCCCATCCCTGATGGTGAAATATGTTTCGCCACTTCCGGTACAAGTGGAAGGTAATTTCAAATTACAGTTCCGTGATCTGGCCTGGTTGGGTGCGAGTTATCGGCATCAGGATGGTTTTGCCGGCATGCTGGGCGTGAACATTTCTAATATTCAAGTGGGGTACGCATACGACTACACAACTTCACGTCTGAATAACTTCAGCAAGGGGACCCACGAGTTTCTGATCGGATTCCTCATCGGCAATAAGTATCCGGATGGGTGTCCGAGGAATGTGTGGTAGGAGTAGTCTCAAGAAGTTGAACGGTGAAAGATGAATTTCATCGTTCACGCTTCATCGCTTCCAAAAGCTATTCACCCGTACGCGCACGTTCTCCCGCACGTTCATATAATACAGATTGATATCACCTGCATGGTAATTGGAGGTGCGATAAAGAAAGCTCCAGGGGAAGCGGGGCTTTTTAGTGAACAAGTATCCGCCGTCGATCTGGGCATCGGTAGTTCTCTTATAGATCTTGTTGTACTTATATAATACGCTGCCTGTATTCTGTTGACGGGAAATGAAGGTGGTATCGGTTGTCCAGCTGATCGGATTGGTTACACCGATCGAAACCCCGTTTTCTTTTTTCTTGTACGGCGGTTCATATCCTTCTTTGAATGTGCGCCAGCTGCAGAAGCATCCGGTTTGCGTAGGGGTGATGCAAAGTGGGATGGTAGTGAACTGATCGTTGCGGATGGGCCATCCGATTACATAGGCGGCGACGAGTTTGGCTTGCAAAGGCTTTCCGTCGAAGAATTCTTTCAGCAGCAGTGAGCACATGAGGGCGCCTTGACTGTGACCGGCGATGATGATGGGCCGACTGTTGTTTTCTTTTTCTAAATAATATAGAAAGGCGCTGCGGATGTCTGCGTATGCCAGTTCGAATGCCTGTCGGGCTTTGGCGGTATCGCTCGCATAGAACTGTTGAATATGTCCCTGCCGATAGCGCGGCGCATATACACGGGCGGAAGCATTGAATACGCTGGCTTGATACAACATGGCGCTGTAGTCGGTCTTGGCATTCAGGTAGGCATCGTTCAGGTCGCCGTTGAGTTGAGTGGCTGTTTCTTTGGAGGTGTGGGTGGTGGGGTGTAAATAAAAGACATCCACCATCTGATCAGGCTTGACGGAGCGGAGGGGTTTGGGAATGCTGTCGGAGGGGTCCCATTTAGCGGGATGAGCTGCCCAGGAAGATAACTCGGAGTAGTTCGGGCGACCATCTGAGCTGACCGGTGAATATTTTTTGGAGAGTTTTAGGTATTTATCTGAACACCCGGAAATGACTGAAATCAGGGCGATTCCGGTTAAAAACAGTGTAATTTTTGTCATGATCGGTCAAAAGTCGGGTTATTTCCCGACATAACGTATTATCAGGCAACCGGATTTAACCAACATAAAAAATAAATTTAGTACTTTGTAATACATAGTACTAAAAGTATACTATGTTTGCACTTGAAATCGAAGCGTATGAATATTGAGAACACACAGAGTCAGATGCGGAAGGGCACCTTGGAGTACTGCATTTTGGCGGTGATCCGAAGGGGGGAGGCCTATCCCAGCGACCTGATCGCCGAATTGCGGGGGGCGGGATTACCGATACTGGAGGGGACTCTATATCCCTTGCTGACCCGATTAAAGAATGCGGGGTTATTGTCTTATCGGTGGGTGGAGAGTCCGTCTGGCCCACCGCGCAAGTATTTTTCGCTCACAGAATCCGGTCATGCTACGTATGTGGAACTGGAGCGGACTTGGAAAGAATTATCGGACGCAGTGGCATCGATCACCGATCCGCAACGATCAACTCATCATATTTAATAATAACAACCAACCAATCATGAAAAAGTCAATTCTATTCTTTGTAGTTACCATGCTGGTTTCAGGCACCCTGCTGGCACAATCTGATACACTTCGGTTAGATCGAATCCGCGTGGTGTTTCCCGGAAAAGTTCAGGTAGAAGAACAAGGTCCGGCTAAGCGTTGTCAGCTTCGTTTGGCTGACAGTTCGGCCAATTTTCAAGTGATCTCGATCGACCTGAGTACAATGGGACTTGATGAAACCACCGCGATCGCCATGCAGGCGGAGCAGGCTTTTTGGGATCAGAGTCGGGATGGAATTATTGCGCAATTGGGATCTGACGCCAAGCTCATCAAAGACGAGATGATCGACTACAAAGGAGCGAAGGTGATGCAAATGCAAATAGAAAGACCTTCAAAAGATGCAGGCGGAGTTAATCTTCTTACACTTCGCATGCTGATCGTGGGTACGTATATGATTCAATATGGTCATACGGATCGTAATGGTAAGGCCGATGTACAATTACGGGATCAGTTCCTTGCTTCCCTGCAGATAAATTAATCAGATTCGAAATCAAGCATTATGAAGAAGATCATTCAAATCAATCTAAGCGGTCGCGCCATTTCTATCGAAGAACCGGCCTATGAGAAATTACAACAGTATATCCAACAGTTGCGTCAGCATTTCGCCTCGGAAGAAAGTAAAGAGGAGATACTGAACGACATCGAGGGACGTATCTCTGAATTGTTGCAAGAGGAATTGCAACGCGGACTGGATGCGATCACGGAAGCGGAGTTAGAAGAAGTGATCGCCTCGATCGGCCGTCCCGAAGATTTTTCTGATGCGAATGAACTGAATGCACCGATCGGTCCGACGCAAGCTACCTATCAACAGAAGCGGTTGTATCGCGATACGGATGACAAGATACTAGGTGGTGTTTGTAGCGGGATCGCTTCTTATTTCGGGATCGATCCGACCATTGTGCGGTTGTTGTTCGCCATCATTACATTCGGTGGGTTCGGTACCGGTTTTCTGATCTATATCGCGTTGTGGATTTTATTACCCAAGCAATCTCTGCGAGGTCAGTCGGCTCGTCGGTTGTATCGAAATCCGGATGACCGAATGCTAGGTGGTGTAGCCAGCGGATTGGCTGCCTATTTCCACGTACCGGTACGCAACTTGCGGTTGATATTTGCCGCTCCGATTCTTGTCAATATGATCCTGAGTTTGTTGGATGTTTTCGACGATTCCATTTTTGTGAGCATCGGATTCGGTAGTTTGACGGGCACGTTTGTGCTGGCCTATATCATACTGTGGATCATCCTGCCTGAAGCATCAACTACCTATCAGAAAATGGAGATGCGCGGGGAGAAAGTGGATCTGAATCGGATCAAGCAAAATGTAAAAGAGGGATTTGATCGATTGGAAGGAAAAATAACGAATTGGGGAAGCGAAGTGGAGCAGACGGCTCAGCAGCTTTCAGAAAAGTTTTCCGAGCGCAGCAAAGGATTTTCTGAGGTTCGTTCTACGAGTCGGAATGTGTTGCATGCGATCGGATCCGTCATCCGCTTTTTTATCTATCTGTTTCTTGGAACCGTGGCCTTTGCCTTATTGGTCTCAGGAGCAGCGATATTATTTGCCGGGTTTGTAACATTGCCGGCCCAAGAGTTTTTCTGGACCGGTAAGATGCAGCAGTGGGGATTCTGGATAACGGTCTTTTTATTTTTCATTGTTCCTGTTTTGTTTCTGTTCATTTGGCTGATCCGACGTCTTTTTCGTGTACGTGGGAAGAGTCCGGTACTGAGATGGAGTTTTGGTATTCTGTGGACCTTAGGTTGGATCGCCTTTTTTTGGACAGGCATCAGTGTGATACGGGACTTTGAACACAAAGTCAAAAACGTCAGCGATGTCACTATTTCGAGTACCAGTATGAATACGCTGACCATCGATCAGTCTGCTCCTCCGTTCGAGTACACGGGCACCTGGCAGTGGATCAATGGTGATCCTCAGGGATTTGATATCACGCGTGATACGTTTAAGATTCCAGCTGTGCAAATCAAGGTTGAGAAAAGTCCCGATACGCTATTTCATGTACGGGTGATCAAGTTTGCCAGGGGTCGAAACCCGCAGCAGGCGCAAATGCGGTTAGATAAGTTTGACTATCCGGTTTCTTTTAATGACAGCTTGTTGCAGGTAGCGCCCGGTATTGTTGTAGGTAAGGAGGAGAAGTACAGAGGTCAGCACGTAGAGTTATGGGTTCAGTTGCCCGCGGGGAAATCCGTTCGGTTTACTGATGCCGCATTGAAGAATAAATCCTGGGCATTTCAACCCGATTCACTTTACACCATGCAGGCAGATGGTGATCTGTCTTTGTCTGCAGGCAATCGGGTGCTTTAGTCAAGTTGGCTTTCCGTTACCTTTGCGGTCAACAAAAGCCATATGAGCATCAAGAATACTCCCTTTACCGACAAGCACATCGCATTGGGCGCCAAGATGGCGCCTTTTGCCGGTTACAATATGCCTATT
>CANGZN010000067.1 GCA_947458625.1 Chitinophagaceae bacterium | reverse complement strand
GCTGCCCGATTGGAAAATTCAGAAAAAAGCCTGACATTTGCCGCCCACTCGCTGTTGGATAACCTTCAACAGGAAGGGGAAGAAAACCTCCGCCGCTGGAAAGCCTTGCAGGCGAAGGATTTGTTCGAACGCTCTTTGATCCTCAATCCCAAAAACGACTCAGCCCGCGTAGGACTGGGTGCCTGTTACCTTTTTGGTGGAATCTCTGCTGCACCTATGGTTGGCATTCGCCAGATACGGGACGTAGTAGAACGGGATAGTGCCTTTTTGTATGGTCAGATGACCCTTGCAAAAGCCTCTCTTCTATCGAACCAAACAAGCAAAGCGGAAGAAAGACTACGTACCATCCTTCGGATCGAACCTCGATCCTTGGACGCCTTGTTACTTCTGGCAGAGATCAGAGAACAAGCGGGTGACAAAAAAGAAGCCCTGGAGCTTTACAAAAAATGCCTGGCCGTTACGCCACTGGCTGAATTGAAAAAAGCACTGGAGGAGAGGATCCGGTCCATCTCGAACGAAACGAACTGATTTTAAATATTTAATAAACGAATTGAAGTATGCCTTGCGGAAAGAAAAGGAAGCGTCATAAAATCGCGACCCACAAGCGTAAAAAAAGACTGAGAAAGAACCGTCACAAGAAGAGAAACAAGTAAGGTTCTTCGGACGGCCTCGGCATGCCCGGGCCGGTCTGTTTTACCCAGGTGGTTCATTCAATTGATACAATGATCAAGGCTATGTGCCTATGATGCTGGTATTGCTCCGGACATCTTATCCTTGAATCGTACCATCCCCGCTATTCGGCATGTTGATTCGCACGCGAACGACATGAATAAAGAATTGATCATCCACTCCTCTGCTGAGGGCGTTGAGATCGCCTTGTTAGAGGATAAGCATCTGGTGGAGCTCCATCACGAACGCAATGATGCGCGCTTTGCCGTGGGTGATCTGTATCTGGGTAAGGTTAAGAAACTCATACCCGGTCTTAATGCCGCTTTTGTGGACGTAGGCTTTGAAAAAGATGCCTTCCTGCATTATACCGATCTGAGTCCCTACGCCCGCTCCCTGCTCAAATTCACACAGCGTTCCATCGATGACAAAACGGAACCCGGTTTGGATTATGCCAAGTTCACCTTTGAGCCGGAGATCATCAAAACGGGTAAGATCAATGAGGTGTTGAGCGGTAAGCCTAATGTATTAGTGCAGATCCTCAAAGAACCCATTGCGGCCAAAGGTCCGCGTTTGAGTTGTGAGATCTCCTTACCCGGACGATTTGTGGTAGTCACCCCATTCAATAATGTGGTCGCGGTTTCCCGTAAGATCCATTCGGGTGAAGAACGCAA
This sequence comes from Chitinophagaceae bacterium, assembly GCA_947458625.1. Taxonomy (GTDB): domain Bacteria; phylum Bacteroidota; class Bacteroidia; order Chitinophagales; family Chitinophagaceae; genus JJ008. The sequence goes on along the minus strand of CANGZN010000067.1, from coordinate 7,910 downwards.
GCGTTTACAAAAGATCATCGAGGCGGTTAAACCGAAAAATTTCGGCGTAATCGTTCGTACGGCTGCAGAAGGTAAAAATTCCGCAGAGCTTCACGAAGATCTATCGATGCTGGTAGGTACGTGGAAGAGCATTCAGGAAAATCTACGAGGTGCCGAAGCACCGGCGAAGATCTTGAGTGAGCAAACCAAGACGACCAGTATCCTGCGCGACCTGCTGAATGAAAGTTTCAATCGGATCGTGGTAGACGATAAAACACTTCACGCCGATACGAAAACATATATCCAACGCATCGCCCCTGAAAAGGCGGAGATCGTTACGCTGCATCAGTCCTCCTCTCCCATTTTCGACACCTATGGCATCATCAAGCAGGTGAAGTCCTCTTTCGGCAAAACGGTCAACCTGAACAGCGGTGCCTACCTGATCATTGAGCACACCGAAGCGCTACATGTCATCGATGTGAACAGTGGTTATAAGAGTGTCGGAAACAACCAGGAGCAAAATGCCTTAGAGACCAACCTAGAGGCAGCTGAGGAGATCGCTCGTCAATTGCGTTTACGCGACCTGGGCGGCATCATCGTGGTGGATTTCATCGACATGAAGCTGCCGGAGAATAAGCGTAAGCTGGCCGACCGGATGGAAGAAATCATGAAGACGGATCGTGCCAAGCATGCCGTATTGCCGATCTCCAAATTCGGGATCATGCAGATCACCCGTCAGCGCATGCGCCCGGAGGTGAACATTAACACGCAAGAGAACTGTCCGACCTGTCAGGGTACCGGCAAGATCGGCTCCGCCTTATTGCTGGAGGATGCCATTGAAAAGAATTTGTTGTACCTGAGTACGCATCAACACAAAGAATTGGAGTTGGTCGTACACCCCATCGTGCATGCATACCTGACAAAGGGATGGCCCTGGAGTACCAAGGTTGCTAAATGGAAGCGGAAATTCGGACAACGCATTCGCGTCAAGGAAAGCACATCTTGTCATCTCACCGAATACCGATTCTTCGATAAGAATCAGGAAGAGATCAAGCTCTAATTTTTTACGGCCGTGATCCGCAGCGGATATTCACCGGAGGCGATCACTTCAACGGGCTGTTTCCCGACTGATTGAATACGAATTTGTCCGGTTTGAATGCGGGATAGATCAAGTTTGTACTGGGTCGTATCGGTTACCGTCAGCAATACCTCTGCCATATTGATCAAACAAGAGATCGCATTGGAGGTAGCATACACCGGTCTTCCTCCGACGGGCTGATCAGCCACATATCGCTGGGTTGGTAGATAAGCGGTATCGGTGCTTTTTCTGTGAAACACATACAACGAATCGTGAAAGAACAATTTTCCGTTGATCTGTATGAAATCGCCGTGTGCCAGACGCTGATCACCTGCATACTCGATTAGAACGGATGAAGCTTCCAGTCGCGATCGTTTTTTATCGGCAGTGGTTTCCTTACACGACACCAACAGCAATAAAAAAAACAGGCAGCCGAGGATCGGCTGCCTGTTAGCGATAGAATGATATCGCATGATTCGATTATTGAGAAAGCTTCCAACCCACGTTGGCAGCTGTAGTAACCTCATTGAACTTACCTTCTTTGGCACCGGCATTCGCCTTGCCTCCGAATGTGTAGGCATTACCACCCACCACTTTCATCTGCTGAAGAGGCACAGGCAGTTCAGTTGCTGTTCCACCGATCAACAGGTTGTGACGACGCATGAAAGCGAATACGGGCAGCGGGCCGCTGGCCGCGTCGATACATACTGCATATTCCCAGTGCAGTGCCTTCTTGATATCAGCAGCAGTAGCTGCTACGTTGGGAAGGTTACCTAAAGCTTTACGGCTATAGGAAGGACTGTTCAGGATGGCAGCAGCTGCAGCTGCATCACCGGCCATCAGTTTCGCTTCAGCTTTCAGCAGAGCAGTCTCTTCGTTCTGCCAGAAAGGAGAAACAGCGCCAGGAACGGCCAGGAAGTTGAAGGCATTATCCCAACGGGCACGCGCGTAGTTAGTAAACAATCCGCGATTACGATCGGCACGGAGGAATCCGAAGTTTGGCGTATATGTGAAATAGGTGTTGAATCGAGCATCGTCTGTTTGAACAGGAGCCAATACATTTGGTGTGGCACTAGCTGGAGGATAATAATTCGGATAGGTACCGGTACGATCAACCAGGTGTGCCACTTTGATATCTACGGGCAAGTATCCGGCGCCATCTCCGAGGAGATAGATCGCCCAGTCCAGCGTACCTGGATAAACACTCTCATTCGCATACGAGTAGATCAGGTCTGTAGAAGGAGCCGCATTCGCGTAATCATAGACCTTATTCCACCAGCTGGCGCCGAGTGCTACTGCTTCTGCATTGTCGCGGGCCACACTGGCCATCATACGAGCAGCAAAACCATTACACCAAGCAATGAATTGCGTTTTGTTGACGGTGAAACCAGGAACAAAATCAAAATTGAAACTGGTAGCGGCATTGGCTGCAGCAACTGCTGAGTCCATGTACGCTACGCCGTTCTCGACCATCTTCTTGTAAGAATCGGGATAATCGGTAAAGGTGGGAACATCGGAAGAGCGACCGTTTACGATGATACCACGATCGTAAATTGCACCAAGGTATCCGTTAGAGATCCCTTTTGCGAAATAAGCAGCGATCTTGGAGTCGGATGTACGGTCATTGCCGTTCGCATCTTTGATGGGTTCACCTGCACGGATCTGAAGGAGGATAGCGTTGGCATCCAGGTTAGACTGAGCGAAACCAGCCCAATAGGAACTGATGGCGCCATATCCACCGTAGGTGTCTGCATTCTTAATAGCGAGGCGAGGCTCTTGCGCCCAGTCCCAAAACTCATTGTAACGGTTTGTGGTAGTGACCTGGTCTGCCATGCAGAGCAAGTGCTGACCGAATTCGCCATTCATAACGGTATTCAACATACCGATCATGGCACCTGAACCCACTTTTACAGCGGCACCAGGCAATTTCAAATACTCTTCGTAAGTGAGCTTGTTGGGGTCTTCGAACTGAAGGTCCCGCTTACACGACGCGAGCATCAGGGTGCTCAGCGCGAGGAAGGTTAGAATCTTATTCATATTGCTCTTGATTTTAGAGGTTGATGGTGAGTTTAGCACTGAACGTACGATAAACCGGATAAGGATAGTATTCGAAATAACCCTCTGGGTTCACACCGGTGTACTTGGTAAAGTAGAAGAGGTTACGACCGATGAGGGCGATACGTGCATTTTTAACCACTTTTCCAACAGTACCCAGTTTATTGCCGGCGAGATTGTAGGCAAGCGACAATTCACGGATGGCTACGAAGGAGTTCTTCTCTAACCAGAAGTTCGTGATGTTATTACCGTTGTAGATGCTCTGGATGAATTGCAGGGGAAGTCCGCCTGAAACATAATCCTCGAACAACTGCGTGCGGTTGTCAAACGTCAGATACTGGATCGTAGAATTATACTTGTATCCACCTTGCTTCCAGTCAACCAAGAAGAACAAACTCATCTTGTTATCAAAGAAGCTGAAGGTCTGAGGTAAGCCGATCTGGAAATCAGGCTCACCACGCTGCAGGTAAGCAGTGTTACCGGTTGCCGCATCTGTGAAGAATACAGGACGCTCAGCAGCGGTACCCAATTTGGATTTTTCCACCACAAAACCTTTTGAGTTCAGCGTGAAGTCAGAAGTAGACAAGTTACCCGGCACGTTCGTTACAAATCCGGTTGTCTTATCAACCTGCAGATCGCTCAGGTTACGCAATACTTTGAAGCCCCAGAATGCATAAGCAGAAAGACCTTCTGCCTTGCGGAACAGACCATCATACGTGAACTCAGGAATACCACCGAGGTCGGTGATCTTGCTGCGTACGAGCGTAAAGGTGAATCCGGTATTCCAACGAACCTTCTTCGTGTTCATGATGTTGGAATTCAATTCCGCTTCGATAGAACGGGATTGAACCGCACCGAGGTTACGCCAGATCAAAGCCGTACCGTTCACTTGTTGGATCGGAGGTGTCTGGATGAAATCTTTCTGGCTGTTTGCGAAAGCGTAAGTCAGGTTGAAATTAAGGCGGTTGAATGCTTGACCATCGAATCCGATCTCCACCTCATCGGTGTAAGAACGAGACAAACCGGGGTTCGCCAATTGGATCAGGCTCACGTTCGTACCAGACACAGAGGTCTGGCTGTTCTTTGCATTGTAAGGAGGAACCGAACCAGCGCGACCGAAGGCAGCACGGAATTTCAGTTCGTTTACAGGACCGAGTTTGAAGTCTTCAGTAATGCGGTATGCTGCACTCACGCGAGGGAAGAAAGCTGATTCAGCATTCGCACCGAAGCGACTGCTCTGGTCAACACGACCCAAGGCGTCGAGGAACAATTTATTCTTCCAACCCAAACGGGCATTGACAAAATATCCTTTGTTGATCGTCTTATTCCAATCAGAGTTCATGGAACGAGTCGCCGGATCTGTAACGGCCAGTTCTTTCAACGGAACAGTCAGGTTGTATCCGGAAGCAGAGAATGACTCCCCGGTGTACTCCTCATAGATATACTTCACCGAACCACCATACTCAAAATCACCTTTAGAGCCGGAGTAATTCAATTGAATGTTACCATTCAAGAATTTATTGGTGGAGGTACCCATCGCATAGTTACCATTGTTGAGTGAAGGAGTAGCCGTGATGGTCTGGTATCCGATCGGATAATAACTCCAGTTGTTACCGGTTTCGGTGTTCATCGAGCCGGAAGCGAATACATCGAATCCTTTTGCAAAGCGCCAGCGGATGTCTCCACCCAAGAGGGTATTGGTAGAGGTGCTGGAAACTTCACGCTGATCCCACTCATAGAGTGGATTGTACAGGTTCGCGTTCTGGAACTCGAATCCGGTAGGCTTAGCCTTATAGGTTCCATCAGGATTCTTCTCGGTCAGATCCATGAAGGGCTCGTACTGCAAAGTAGCCGCGAACAGCGTTCCTTGTGTGTTACGAGAAATGAAGTCTGACGGGCGATTGAAGTTGATGTATTGGAAGGTTACATTGGTTTCAATCTTATTGGAAGGATTGTAACCAACGTTAACTTTCATGGTGTTACGAACGTCTGCATCAACAATCGAAACGGCACCACCGCGACGTTGGTTCTGGAATGAAACGTAATACTTCAGCGGACCTTTTGCATCTGACATAGACACCACGTAGTTGCTGAAAGGACGATTGTCCAACAGCGCACGCGTGTTATCGAATGTCTTTTGATAAGGATTCATTTTGATAGAGAATCCGTTCGCCTGATAATCGATCGTACGCTGAAAAGGAGAAGCCGGGTTGGAAATAAGGAAAGATCCATCCGGATTCACTTTGTAGATGTGCTTATCCGTCAGATCAGGAATGCGCTGGATGTTGTTCACACCGAACTCGGCATCCGCTACGATGGTAGGCTTACCACCGTTGGCACGACCTTTCTTGGTGATCACCTGGATTACACCACCCTCGGCACGTGTACCATAAAGGGCTGCACCAGCGCCACCTTTAACAACCTCGATGTTCTCGATGTCTTCAGGGTTCAGGTCACTTAAGCTAAGAGACGTCTGGAATCCATCCACCACGATCAGCGGAGCGATGTTTCCGAATACAGATTTGGCACCGCGCAGAAAAACAGCAGCCCCACGGTCACCCTGAGTCTGACTGATCTGGATACCGGCTACACGTCCGCGGAGGGACTGTGATGCATCCAACTGCGGAACGATGTTGATCTCACTACCTTTTACAGTAGTGGCTGCAAATGTCAATTTCTTTTTGGAAGTAGCTTGTGCAACACCCGTTACAACCACCTCGCCGATCTCCCCGGAAGCAGACTTCATGGAGATGGAAAGATTGTTACCCGAGGCAGCAACTTCCAGCGTAGTCATTCCCACATAGGAAACAACCAGGGTTTTGACACCCGACGGCACACTCAATGTGAACTGGCCATTGGCATTGGTAGTAGTAGTGGCATTTGCGCCTTTGGCAGCTACAGTAGCACCAACCAACGGATTGCCATCTTCACCGGTTACACGACCTGAAATAGTCTGCTGGGCAAAAGCCAGACTCACAGACAACATCAAGCCGAAGAGGAAAAATAATTTTCTCATTTCGAAAGTTTGTTTGGTATGGTGCGAAAATAATGAAATGTTAATATTATTACAAACCCCTGTTTCTTTGTTTTATTGAAAATCAACTGTTTATAAATAAAGACACCTGCGCCATTTGTTGTTAAACAAAAAGGGCAGGTGTTTCAGTCCGCGTACCGGTATAAAATCAGCCCCGATCCCGACTATCCAGATAGATCATTATATATTGGATCAGCTGTACAACAGCCGCCAACGCAGCGACCACATACGTAGTGGCAGCCCATTTAAGGGCATCTTTCGCCTTGGGATATTCCTGGTTATTGGTAATGTTAGTCGTTGATAACCAACTCAATGCACGATTGCTGGCATCAAATTCAACCGGCAGGGTGACCAACGTGAACAAGACCGTTAGACCCATCGCCAGAATGCCGATCAATAAGATGGTCGGATTCTGCGTCATGGCTAGCACGATCACCCCCGCCAACAAGATCCAGTTCACCAGCTGTGAGGTGACCTGCACGGCAGGCACCATCTTGCTTCGGAAAACTAACGGACCATAAGCCGTTGCATGCTGAACCGCATGCCCGCACTCGTGTGCCGCCACGGCCGCCGCCGAGATGCTGTTGCCATGATACACCTCCGGACTCAGATTCACGGTTTTATTCAACGGGTTATAGTGATCCGATAAAAACCCCTCCACCGAGATCACCTGCACATCATATATGCCATTCTCCCGCAACATCCGTTCAGCCACCTCCTTGCCGGTCAACCCGGTAGACAAGGGGATCTTACTGTACTTCGTGAACTTGGATTTCAGCACCGCCGAAACCAAAAAACTGATCCCTAAGAATAAAAAGGACACCAACATGATATCACTGGACATATTCGCTTGATTTTAATGATATATCTCAAATTTCTGTCCAATTCGGTGGCCTGCCAAATCCCGGACGTTTTGTCAGCAAGTCAAATGCTGCAGGTGATGATAATTGCCTGAAAATCAATCCGGCTGGTATTGAATTTTAATACACAATAAATTGATTGTCTGATGTTTATGTCGGATTTTTCGTCCCGCATGGGAATCTCCTTCCACAAAGGTTTCTAACAAAAATTTTACGCGATACCGCAAAATATTATTGCCCGAACCACCCCCAAATTGTAATTTAGCAGTAGAATTTAATGGGTTAGTAAGTCGGGCTGGTCTTTTGACCGGCCCTTCTTTTTTTCATCCCTTTTTGCAGCAAATCATTACCACACTCCGGTGTATTCCATGCTGCATTCCTAACCTACATTTACAATCCACTGAAATCGTACGCCCGGCATGAGTAAAACAAAGACCGCCTATTTCTGTCAACACTGCGGATATGAATCTGTCAAGTGGTTGGGACAATGTCCGGGTTGTCAGCAATGGAATGGATTTCTAGAAGAACCTATTCATAAAGACGATAAGAAAAAAAAGAATTGGCGTTCGGATGAAGACAAACGCATCGGACCTAAAACCGTTTCACTCAGCGATGTTGAATCAAAACCGGAACATCGTATTCAAACACCCGACCCGGAACTCAATCGAGTGTTAGGCGGTGGCATCGTTACAGGCAGCATCGTGCTCGTTGCCGGCGAACCAGGCATCGGAAAGTCAACGTTGTTTTTACAAACCGGACTGCAACTTACCTCCACGCGGGTTCTCTATGTGAGCGGAGAAGAATCGGAACAACAGATCAAAATGCGAGCCGATCGGTTGAATGCACACAACGATGATTTCTACTTGCTCACGGAAACATCCACCGATGAGATCTTCCTGGAGAT
>CANGZN010000066.1 GCA_947458625.1 Chitinophagaceae bacterium | reverse complement strand
ATAAACAGCACCGCTTGGATTACAAGGCGAGGAGAAAAGAAACAATTTGGTGCGGGGTGTGATGGATGCTTCCAGTTGCTCGGGACTGATCTTGAATCCTTGATCTGCTGAAGTGCGTACGGTCACCACTTTTCCTCTTGCAATCTTCACCAGCTCACTGTAAGTCACCCAGAACGGTGTCGGGATGACCACTTCATCTCCTTCATCTACCAGTGACAGAATTGCATTGGCCAGACTTTGTTTGGCCCCGGTGGAGACAACAATATTTTCCGGAGCATATTCGAGTCTATTATCTCTTTTGAGTTTTGTACAGACAGCTGCCCGTAAGTCGGGAAAGCCCGCTACAGGCGTATAATGACTCCAGTTATCTTGTATCGCCTGTATGGCAGCATCTTTGATGTGCTGAGGCGTATCAAAATCAGGTTCACCCAAACTCAGATCGATCACATCGATTCCTTGCGCACGCAACTCCCGTCCCAGTTTGGCCATTTTAAGCGTTTCCGGTTCGTTGAAGCGATCGAGGAAGGATGATAAAATCATGGTTGAAGGATGAAGGGTGAAGGATGAAATTATGTGTTGAATTCTAATCTATATTTTCTACTTTCCACCTCTTAACTGGTGTGCATGAATGGCCCGGCCCAGTTCCTTCATGAACGGGAAGCCGACCGAATCGTAATCATATTTATCATCATTGAAGATCCCGTCCGAGTTGCAATAGATTATGGCACTCAATAGAAACTCGATGTTGTTTTTAGTATCATGAAAATAGGCCCCGTCGATCAAAAAGCCGTAGGCATCCCCCACCTTATTGTATACACGGATGGTCGGGTCATTGCTGCCCCGCTCAGACCCGAAATAGAGAAACTTCACATAGGTATCCCAGAACTCCTTTTCGTCGTATTGCGGATCATCGGACTCGCCCGGCAACATAGACATGTACTTACGCAAGAAAGCCAGATCAGCAGGGGTCAGGCGGAATCGTTGTTGAGCCGGGAGTGATTCCGGGAATAGTATGCTTTTTATCATCCGATGTAAATCCTCCAAGGGCATTCGATTCTTCGTAGAAAAATCGAATGGCTCATTCACCAATGCCCCTTTCGACATATACCCCACGCCCATTCGTTCGCTGCGAGCCGGATGCGTTCGAATGCTCATGGATGCCGGTTTCCAATAAATAATATCCCCATTGGCATCCAGGAAACGAACGGGATTGGTGTGTCGGTTTTGTTCAGCCGATAAGGGCAAGCTCAACCGATGGATGATCTCGGTATTTCGATAACCCATTCGGTGAAGGGTCTCGTTGATGTAATCAGGCCCCAGGAATTCATAGAGCCGGTTGAATGCATCATTGTCACTGACAAGCAGAATTTTCTTGATGTAATGAGCGATGGTGGGCCTACCATCTGCCGCCGAGCGGTCGCCCAGGACAGGGGTTTGCTCAGGCCGGATGGAGTCTGTCAGCATGGTCGAATTCATATCCAGCCCCGGCAGACCCAGCTCATTCAATTTCTGAAGGGCCAGGATCGCCACCGGCAACTTGACGGTCGAGGCCGGATAGAAATACTCATTCGGATTCGTGCGATAGGCATGCTCCTCGAACTGCACCTGCCCCTTTTTGTTGCGGTGGATGGCGGTATAAAGGACCTGTACCCGGCGATCTGTGGGCCCGAAAATGAGCGGATTAAAAACTTCCGGCTTACTCTTTAATATTTTGTATATCAATGAATCAGATAACATTTTATGCTGAGCTTTCGGGTTGTGTTTCGGCGTGTTTTGCCCGGTAGTTTCTGGCGCCCCCAGGGTGAACCAGCAAAGAATCGACAGGAGTCGGAGTAACGGCAAGCGGCACATATGGCTCAAAGATAGGATTAGACCTGATTTAAGCTTTTAGAAATCAAGAACAAACGAGCGGATTCACCGTCCCCGATTCCCTCGAAACCGCTATATTTGCCCTCCTTAAAAAATGATCGCCCCGACGCTTGTCCGGGCCCCCAAAACCGACACGTATGCAACTGAAAGGACTGGTCCGATTTTTCACCGTGCTGCTGATCATCTACTCTGTTTATCAGCTCTCGTTTACCTGGTTTGTACAGAACCATGAGAAGAAAATGGAAGCTCAGGCAACAACCTGGCTTAACAAGAACTTCATCCCGGCCGATAAAAAATATCCCGGAAACAAGGATTCACAGCAAGTGTATCAGGATGAATTGGATCGTAACTACCGTCGCTTCCTCGACAGTTCGTTGAAGTCTACAGAGAATACGACCATCTCCTACGGCATCAACGGTGCGATCAGCTACAAGACCGCAAAAGAAGAAGAACTGAATCTTGGTCTCGATCTGCAGGGTGGTATGAACGTAACGATGGAGGTAGAGATGACCGGACTGTTGAAGTCGCTGGCCAATAACTCTGCCGATCCTAGTTTTCAATCTGCCTTGGTAAATGCCGATAAGCGCAAAGCGAACAGCGACGCGGATTTCATCGGACTCTTCCTGGAAGAATATAAAAAGCTTGCTCCTGGTCGTGCACTGGCCGGCTTGTTCGCTGCCGGAAGCTCAAACGAGATCAACATCAAATCGACTGATGAAGAGGTTATTGCCTACATCCGTACACAAGCTGGTACCGCCTTCAATCTGACATTCGATCGTCTGCGTACTCGTATCGACCAGTTCGGTGTGGCTCAGCCTTCGATCAACCCCATCCCTAGCCGCGGACTGATCAGTGTGGAATTGCCCGGCATCAAGGACAAAGAACGTGTTCGTCGTTTGTTGCAAAGCACAGCCAACCTGCAGTTCTGGGAAGTATATACGCTCGCGGATGCTGGTTATCAGAACGGCTGGCAGAAAATGATCACCAGCTTCAATGCCAAATATGGCGGCATGGTCGACAGCACGAAAAAAGACAGCACAACGGTAGCCGCAAATCCGGCCCCTACTGCTGATACTACACAAACCGTCAAACTGACCACCGACTCTCCTGCTACAAAAGCTGTAGCCACAACTGAACCCGCACAAAAGCTGACCATCGACAAATTCCTGATGCTCATGCAACCGAGTCAGGATGAGAAAGGGCGTGTGATCTATCCGTCTGCGATCGGTCAGGTTGCCGTCAAAGACACCATGGTCTTCAATGGCTATCTCCGCGAATTCAAAAGCAATTTCCCCAGCGATGTTGTCTTCGCTTATGGCGTCCCTGAAAAAGATGAAAAAGGAAAAGCATCTGAATTTGTAGCGCTCTACGGATTGAGAACGTTCAACCGCAGCAACGCCAAATTGGAAGGTGACGCGATCTCCGATGCGCGTCAGGATTTCGATCAGTACGGCAAAGTGCAGATCGAAATGCGCATGAAGCCGCAAGGCGCTTCCATCTGGAAGAAAATGACAGAGGAGAATATCGGTCGCCCCATCGCGATCGTATTGGATAACATCGTTCAATCCGCACCCAATGTGATCAGTGCCATCCCGAATGGCATCTCCTCGATCACGGGCAGCTACACACAACAAGAAGCGGCTGACTTAGCCAACATCCTGAAGATCGGTAAGCTCCCCGCACCTGCCAAGATCGTGCAGGAGCAACAAGTTGGTCCCACCCTCGGAAGCGAAGCGATCCGCAGCGGCTCTATGGCCTTCCTGATCTCCTTTGTGGTAATCTTCACCTTGATGCTAGTGTACTACAACACCAGCGGCTGGGTAGCGAACATCGCCCTGATCCTGAACCTCCTTTTCACGGTGGGAATTTTGGCCGGACTCGGTGCCACACTTACGGCTCCTGGTATCGCCGGTCTGGTACTCACCATCGGTATGGCCGTGGATACGAACGTGATCATTTACGAGCGTATCAAAGAAGAACTTGCCAAAGGAAAAAGTTATTTATCAGCTATACAGGAAGGATACAAGCGTTCCTTGCCGCCGGTACTGGACGCCCACGTAACTACTCTTCTGACCGCGTTTATCCTGTTCTACTTCGGATTGGGTCCGGTAAAAGGGTTCGCAACCACACAGATCATCGGTATCCTCCTCTCGTTGTTCTGCGGAATCCTGGTGAGCCGTTGGGTATCTGATATCTTCACTGATAAGAAAAAGCACCTCGAATACTTCACCGGCATTTCCCAAAAAGTATTCAAGCATGCCAAATACAAATTCATCGAATACCGCAAAGTTGCTTACGTGATCTCCATAGCCGTCTTGGCCTTGGGTATCGCGGCTTATTTCAACGGATTCGACCAAGGGGTTGAATTCGCAGGTGGTCGCAGCTATGTTGTCAAATTCGATCAGAAGGTAGATGTGGAAGCGGTGCGTAATGATCTCAAAGCAAGCTTCGAGGGAGAAAATCCGATCATCAAAACCATCGGAGACAATTCAACGCTCGATATCACTACCGCCTATCTGATCCGTGATAACAATGCAGGCATCGATACCAAAGTAGAGGGTAAACTCTATGAGGGACTGAAAAAATATCTGCCTGCCGGCATGACACTGGAACAATTTGAAGCCGGTGCCGGAAAGATCGGTAAGCAAGCTTCCAAAAAAGTATTGCCGACCATCTCTGATGACCTGAAAGCCGGTGCGGTACAAGCCACCATTTTTGCGATCATCGTGATCTTCCTGTACATCTTCATCCGTTTCCGTGATTGGCGCTACTCCTTCGGTACCATCGTTGCCTTGCTGCACGACGTACTGGTTACGCTGGCGGTGTTCTCTTTCGCCCGTTCCGTGGTTCCTTTCCCGCTGGAAATCGATCAGCACTTTATCGCCGCGATCCTGACGGTGATCGGTTTCTCGATGAACGATACGGTGATCGTGTTCGACCGTATCCGTGAAGACAGCCGGATCAGTCCGACAGCCCCTCGCGCTGAGGTGATCAACCGAGCCATCAACGAAACATTGAGCCGTACCATCATGACTTCACTCACCGTATTCCTGACCGTCCTGATCCTGTTCCTGGTGGGCGGTGAGGTGACAAAAGGTTTCGCATTCGCGATGCTGATCGGGGTGATCACCGGTACCTACTCTTCAATCTTCGTAGCAGCTCCGATCCTGGTTGACCTGGGCGGAAAACGTCCCCTTGGAAAAGCAGCTGATAAGAGTTGATAAAACTCCTTAAAATAAAAAAGCCCCGAATATCGGGGCTTTTTTTATGCGAGGCACTTTCAGAATTATCAAACGGCGAATGAGGTTCCGCAACCGCAGGTGGAACTGGCGTTGGGGTTAGTGAAGGTGAACCCACGATTATTCAACCCCTCTTCCCAATCTACTTCCATACCCATCAGATACAGTTGATGCGGCTTTTCCATGACGCACGGTATCCCTTCAACCTGAAAAAAAAGATCATTCTCTTTCGACTGATCGAATCCTAGAATATAAGATAAGCCCGAGCATCCGCCCCCTTTCACGCCCAACCGGAGCATTTGAGTTGCATCAAATCCGGGATCTGCCATCAAACGCTTGATTTCCCGAATGGCTCCTTCCGTGAGGCGCACAGGCGCTGTATCGATCATTGTTTCCATAGGGCAAAGTTAATCGATCCACCTAGTTCCCATTCGGCTTACTTTTGTTAAAGCTTCTATTATGGATACCACCCTACTCTCCCTGATTCTTTCTGTATCAGCCTTGGTGCTGAGTGTGTTGGCGTTTACGTCAAAAAATCGAACCGCGCCACCCCCCGCTGCCGGATCCGATACCCGCTCCCTTCGACTACAGGCCTATGAGCGGTTGGTGCTGCTGACCGAGCGGATCGCCTTGCCGAATTTGATTTCTCGGCTATCACAACCCGGACTATCTGCACTGCAGATGAAAATTGTATTGCTGGAAAACATCAAGCAGGAATTCGACTACAACAGCACACAACAATTATATGTTTCTGAGATCGCCTGGGATTCGATCCGGAATCTGAAAGAGCAAAATCTGGCCTTGATCCACCAGGTATCGGCCTCACTTCCTTCGGAAGCGAGCGGTTCAGAATTGAACAGACGCCTACTGGAATTAATGATGCAACAAACAGGGAGTCCCCTGCATGAGATCGTAACCAAAACATTGAACCAGGAAGCCAAAATACTGATGAAGTGATGGATAACCGCGATCAAAAGATCACCGACTCGGGTATTGAGATCAAACCCGTTTATACAGAAGCCGACCGACCCGACTCTGCTTCAGAATTACCAGGATCCTTCCCCTATACCCGCGGTATTCAGCCCGACATGTATCGAGGGAAATTATGGACCATGCGACAGTACGCCGGTTTCTCTACTGCAGAAGCCAGCAATGAACGGTATCATTATTTATTGAAGCAAGGCGTAAGCGGACTCAGCGTCGCCTTCGATCTACCCACTCAAATTGGATACGACAGCGACCATGCACTCGCAGAAGGTGAAGTCGGTAAAGTAGGCGTAGCCATTGATTCGATCGAAGACATGCGTAGGCTGTTCAAGGACATTCCACTGGAATCGGTGAGCACCTCCATGACCATCAATTCGACCGGATACATTTTGCTAGCCCTCTATGCCGCACTTGGTAAAGAACAAGGCGCCGATCTGAAAAAACTTACCGGCACCATCCAAAATGATATCCTGAAAGAATACGCAGCCCGCGGCACCTACATCTATCCGCCCCGCCCTTCCATGCGGATCATCACCGATATTTTCGAATGGTGCAGCCAGGAAATGCCCAAATGGAATACCATCTCCATTTCCGGATATCATATTCGAGAGGCCGGAAGTACGGCGGCACAAGAGATCGCCTTTACACTCAGCAACGGAAAGGCCTACGTACAAGCAGCCCTCGAAAAAGGATTGAACATCGATGTATTTGGGAAACGACTCTCCTTCTTCTTCAATGCACACAACAACCTGTTTGAGGAGATCGCCAAATTCCGAGCCGCCCGTCGCATCTGGGCCAACCTCATGAAAGAACTCGGCGCCACCGATCCCAAAGCCTGCATGCTGCGCTTTCATACACAAACCGGTGGCTCTACCCTGACGGCACAACAACCACTGAATAATATTTCACGCGTTACGCTTCAAACACTGGCTGCTGTTTTGGGCGGCACACAATCGTTACATACCAACGGATACGATGAGGCACTTGGACTGCCCACGGAGGAAGCGGCCCGCATTGCGCTCCGCACCCAACAGATCGTAGCTTTTGAGAGTGGAGCAGCTGATACGGCCGATCCATTGGCCGGATCTTATTTCATCGAATCACTCACCGATGAGATGGAGCAAAAAGCGAGGGAATGGATGAAGAAGATCGATGAAATGGGCGGAAGCGTATCGGCCATCGAACAAGAATTCATGCAACGAGAGATCGCCCGAAGCGCCTATGCTTATCAGCGAAAAGTGGAATCGAAAGAGCAGATCATCGTTGGACAAAACGCATATACCACAGCAGAACACCTGCAAACACCCATCTTAAAAATTGATGACTCGATCCGTCAGGTACAATCGGAACGCCTACAACAGTTGCGTGCAAATCGAAATGCAGAAAAGGCAATTACTTGCTTAGCCGAGGTTCGTAGCCGAGCCGTGACTGGTGAAAATTTAATGCCGTCGGTATTAGAGGCTGTCACCCATCAATGCACACTCGGCGAAATCGCTGATGAATTACGAGGTGTATTTGGAGAGCACAAATAGAGCGCTAGGACTTCTTCGCCTCTTTCGCCCAAGCATCTTTCAATCCAACTGTTTTATTAAAGACCAGCTTTTCAGAGCTGCTTTCCTTATCCTGTACAAAATACCCCAAGCGCAGGAATTGGAATCGATCGGACATTGCTGCCGTTGCCAACGCAGGTTCTGCGTAAGCGGTTTTAACCACTTGCAACGAGTCGGGATTCAGGAAAGATTTGAAATCACCTTCGCTGTCGGTCGGGTCTTCCACCGAAAACAGTCGGTCATATAAGCGCAATTCGACCGGAACCGCCTCCGCCTTGCTAACCCAATGCAACGTTCCTTTAACGGAGATACCACTGGTATCGGAACCGCTTTTGCTTTCCGGGAAATAGGTGCAACGTAGTTCGAGCACCTCTCCGTTATCGTCTTTGATCACTTCGTCGCAACGAATGATGTACGCACTTTTGAGTCGAACCATTTGTCCGGGCGCCAAACGGAAATACTTCTTCGGCGGATTTTCCATGAAATCGGTCCGCTCGATCAGGATCTCTGAACTGAATGGTACCGAACGATGTCCGCCGTTCTCGGCCTCAGGGTTATTCTCGCTACTTAACATCTCTACCGGACCAGGATGATTGGTGATCACCACTTTCAACGGATCAACTACCACCATGCGACGCAGGGCAATTTGATTGAGGTGTTCGCGCACGCAGAATTCCAACAAGCCTACATCCACCATATTTTCGCGCTTCGCTACGCCGATGCGGCTGCAGAACTCACGGATGCTATCCGGCGTGTAGCCACGACGGCGTAGTCCGCTGATAGTAGGCATCCGGGGATCGTCCCACCCTTGCACATGACCTTCCTGCACCAATTGCAAGAGTTTACGTTTGCTGGTAACGGTATAATTGATGTTGCGACGAGCGAATTCGTATTGATGAGACGGATAGATCGCTAATTTCTCGATGAGCCAATCGTAGAGTTCGCGGTGCGGTACAAACTCCAGCGTGCAAATGGAGTGTGTGATGTTTTCGATCGAATCGCTTTGTCCGTGTGCAAAATCATACATCGGATAGATGCACCATTTATCGCCGGTGCGATGATGATGTGCATGTTTGATGCGATACAGGATCGGATCGCGCATCAGCATATTGATGTGCGCCATATCGATTTTAGCGCGCAGTGTATGGGTGCCATCAGGGAACTCACCAGCCTTCATGCGGAGAAACAGATCGCGGTTCTCCTCAATGGATCGGTCGCGAAAAGGGCTGTTCACTCCTGGCTCCGTGGGCGTTCCTTTTTGGGCAGCCATTTGCTCGGGGTTAAGATCATCCACATAGGCAAGCCCCAGATCGATAAGTTTGCAGGCGTATTCAAAGAGTGTAACGAAATAATCACTGGCGTAGCGCTCGTGTTTCCACTCAAAACCAAGCCACTTGACATCGGCTTTGATGCTTTCGACGTATTCCGTTTCTTCGGTCACCGGATTGGTATCGTCGAAACGCAGGTTGGTATAGCCGGGGAAAGTTTTGGTGAGACCAAAATTGAGACAGATAGCGGAGGCATGTCCGAGATGCAGGTACCCGTTGGGCTCCGGCGGGAAGCGGGTAACGATCTCGGTGTATTTGCCGGACTTCAGATCATTTTCAATGATCTCTTCTAAAAAATTCAGGCTGCGTTCTTCTGACATAATGGATAGCGAAGATACAAAATGGTGACGGGTCAAAAGCGGCAGAAACGACGTATCAAATCGGCGTGACTAGGGAACTGTTCGATGAGCTCCGCGGCACTTGCCATTTCATGATCTCGGAAATCAAAACCCGGCGACACGGTACAGCTCACCAAACTATAATCGGAGTAGCTTGCCGGAACAGCCGCAAACCAATGGTTGGCTGGAACAACCGCCTGCAAGGCGTCCCCTTTTCCCATTCGGATCAGCTCCAAACGATCGGGTGACCGGAGGATGTATAATTCCAGCTGACTTCCTTCGTGAAAATGCCAAAGCTCATCGCTTTT
>CANGZN010000065.1 GCA_947458625.1 Chitinophagaceae bacterium | reverse complement strand
GATTTTGCCAATCCGTCGAATGGACGGATATTTGATAGAATACGTCCAACAATCAATACCCCCATGGGATTCAACTCCGAATTCGAAAAATTTGCCGTGAAACACCAGGGCATTTCCAGCAACACCCTGCATGGATATGCTTCACACCTGGTCACGGCCATGACCCCCAACATCATCGAAGAACGTTCACTGAACGTGGCCGTAATGGATGTGTATAGCCGGCTGATGATGGACCGCATCATTTTTCTGGGATACCCCATCAACGACGAGATCGCCAACATCGTAACCGCTCAATTGCTGTTCCTGGATTCAACTGACCGCCAGCGAGACATCAATATGTATATCAACAGCCCGGGTGGGAGCGTCTATGCCGGTTTGGGTGTATACGATACCATGCAATACGTAAGTCCGGATATCGCTACTATTTGTATTGGCGTATCTGCTTCGATGGCATGCGTACTGCTCGGTGCCGGCACCAAAGGAAAACGGGCTGCCCTGAAACATTCGCGCATCATGATGCATCAGCCCAGCGGTGCCATTGGCGGACAAGCCAGCGATATTGAGATCACGGTCAATGAAATCCGCAAACTCAAGAAAGAACTGTACGAGGTAGTGAACCTGCATACCGGTAAGCCGGTCGAACAGATCGAGAAAGATTTCGATCGCGACAACTGGATGACGGCTCCCGAAGCCAAAGAATACGGATTGATCGACGAAGTACTGGTCACCAATCCCAAAAAACAAAGCAAGTCCTGATCCCTCCTAATAACGACATCATGAAAATGAATGCACTTTTTTCCAAGCCTCATTGGATCAACGAGGACGAAGATGAAAAAGAAGAAAAACCCGCCTCCGACCTGGGCATGCTGAGCAAAAAACTGGAACGCTACTTCTTTGATAAACGTTCTGTTTATCTCTGGGGTGTTGTGGATGATAAAAGCGCCCGCGATGTGGTCAGTAAACTGCTGTTGCTGGATGCGGACAAGCCCGGGGAAGAGATCAAATTCTATATCAATAGTCCGGGTGGCGTTGTTACCAGCGGCATGGTCATGTACGATACGATGCAAATGATACAAAGTCCGGTGAGTACGATTTGTATGGGACTAGCCGCCTCTATGGGCAGCATCCTCCTGAGTGGCGGGGTGAAAGGAAAACGTTTCATATTCCCACACGGTGAGGTCATGATCCACCAGCCATCACTTGGCGGATATATTCAAGGGGTGAGCACTGACCTGGAGATTCAAGCTGAACAAACCCGCCGCGTGAAAGAGATCGGAGCCGGTATACTGGCCAAAAACTGTGGAAAGACAGTAGAACAGATCATGCGAGATTTTGATCGGGATTACTGGATGGATGCTAAACAAGCCATTGAATACGGCATCGCCGATCAATTGATCGAGAAACTATAACCATGGCAAAGAATCCCCTGCATTGTTCATTTTGCGGACGTAACCGTGATGAGGTTAAAATTCTCATAGCCGGACAGGAAGGTCATATCTGTGAGAACTGTGTGGAACATGCCCGTGAAATCATCGACCAAGAAATATCGGTTCGGCCAGATAAGAACAGCTCTTCGTTCAAACTCCAGGTTAAGAAGCCAACCGAGATCAAGACATTCCTCGATGAATATGTGATCGGACAGGACGATGCAAAAAAAGTATTGGCCGTAGCCGTTTATAATCACTACAAACGACTGAATCAAAAGCAGCAGGATAACGGCACTGAAGTAGAGATCGACAAAAGTAATATTGTGATGGTCGGTGAGACCGGTACCGGCAAAACCCTGCTGGCTAAAAGTATCGCTCGCATGCTGAACGTTCCCTTTGCGATCGTAGATGCGACCGTGTTCACAGAAGCCGGCTACGTAGGCGAAGATGTGGAAAGCATCCTGACTCGCTTGCTGCAGGTATGTAATTACGATGTGGCGGCTGCCGAGCGAGGAATCGTTTACATAGACGAGATCGATAAGATCGCTCGCAAAGGCGACAATCCCTCCATTACGCGTGACGTAAGTGGTGAAGGGGTTCAACAAGGGCTACTGAAACTCCTGGAGGGCAGCGATGTGCTCGTCCCCCCGCAAGGTGGACGTAAGCATCCCGAGCAGAAGCTTGTAAAGATCAACACCCAGCATATACTCTTCATTTGTGGCGGTGCTTTCGATGGTATTCAAAAGATCATCGGCCGCCGAGTGCAATCGAATACGATCGGATTTCAGGTCGACAAAGAAGAACAAGCACTTCGACAAAAGAATCTGTTGCAGTTCGTGAACGCAACTGACCTCAAACAATTCGGTTTGATCCCGGAACTACTCGGACGATTGCCGGTGGTGACCCACCTCGATCCACTGGATGGTCCGGCTCTGAAATCCATTCTGACCGAACCGAAAAATGCACTCATCAAACAATACAAGCGTCTATTCGATCTGGAGGGGATTGAACTGAAAGTAGAGGAGCCCGCACTGGAGTTCATGGTTGAAAAGGCCATGGAGTACAAGCTGGGGGCCCGTGGCCTGCGCAGCATCTGTGAGAGCATCCTTACCGATGCGATGTATGAACTGCCCAGTTCGGATGTGAAAACATTCACACTCGACCTTGAATATGCTCAACGAAATTTTGAGAGGAGCAAGATGAACTTGCTTAAAGTTGCATAAGCACGTCGTTAAATTCACATCCCATGCAGGAACTCATCCAAAAGCTTCAGCAAGAAGCCGGACTCACAGAAGAGCAGGCAAAAAAAGCGATCCAATCCATGAAGGATTATGTGATCGAGAAATTCCCCATGCTGGAGTCTGCCGCCAACAAATTATTCGGCGAATAAAAAATCCCAGCCAGCTGGCCGGGATTCAATGTTACCCATCCGGTTTTTCGAGAAAGCTATATTAACCGCAACCACCTTGGTTGCCGCAGTTCAAACATTTATAGCAAGCCCCGCTGCGCATCATGATATTGCCGCACACATTACAAGCGGGCGCATCACTTTGCATATTCTTGGCTGCTGCGTTCATCGCCTCCAATGCTGATTCTGCCTTGACAGGCTGTGCTGATTTCACCGGAGCCTTAGCCGCTTGCGGAGCGGTGCTGGGTGCTACACGTACGCTCGACAATTCCGGATCCTTTGCGTACTCCAGCCCGTTCGAAGGAATAACATCCCACTCATCACTTCCGGTATTCATCACTTCCGGCTTGTCGAGAACATGAACAAGATCAGTTCGACCCAAGTACTCGTATCCGAGAACGCGGAAGATGAAATCGACGATAGAGGTCGTGGTTCGAATGTTCGGATGCTCTACAAATCCGGACGGATCGAAGCGGGTGAATGCAAACTTGTCAACAAACTCTTCCAGCGGCACACCGTATTGAAGACCGATCGAAACCGAGATCGCGAAACAGTTCATCATACTGCGCATGGTAGCGCCTTCTTTGGCCATATCCACGAAGATCTCACCCAAGGTTCCATCGGCATATTCGCCGGTACGAAGGAAGACTGCTTGGCCGCTGATCTTGGCCTTTTGCGTAAACCCGCGACGCTTGGCCGGGAGTGTTCGACGCTCCACAATACTCGCGAGCTTCCTTTTCAACTTCGTATCCGGAGAATCCTGTACGCGCTTTTGTACTTCTTCGAGCAACTCCTCGACGGTTAACTTTCCAAGATCGACGATGTTGGAGTCGGATGCTATGGCTGTTTCCTCGACTGCAACAGAAGCACTGGTATCTGTCTTTTTCTTTTTGTCAGATTTGTTACTGAGCGGCTGAGAAAGTTTAGAACCATCACGATAAAGTGCGTTGGCTTTCAATCCGAGTTTCCAACTGAGGTGGTAAGCATCTGCTACTTCCTCAACGGACGCCTCATGCGGCAAGTTGATCGTCTTGGAGATCGCTCCACTGATGAATGGCTGAGTAGCCCCCATCATGCGGATGTGTCCGTGCGCGTGGATGTATCGCTGTCCTTTTTGGCCGCACTTGTTCGCACAATCAAAAACGGGCAGATGCTCATCTTTCAAACCAGGAGCGCCTTCCAGCATCATAGTACCACATATGTAATCATTGGCCGCTTCGATCTGCTCGTCGGTGAAGCCTAATGCCTCAAGTAAACTCCATTCGAAATCATTGTACTGCTCGGGTGTGAATCCGAGTCGCTGCAGACACTCTTCGCCCAGTGTGTATTTGTTGAATACAAAACCGATCTCGAAGGCTGTAATAGCGGCTGCATCCAGTCGCTTGATCTCATCGGCGATGAAGCCTTTTTCGCTCAGCGTCTGGTGGTTGATGAACGGTGCACCGGCAAAGCTGGCTGAACCGACAGCATATTTGATGATCGACTCTGTTTCTTTTTCGGAATAACCAAGGTTGCGAAGCGCAGTAGGCACCGACTGGTTGATGATCTTGAAATACCCGCCTCCGGAGAGTTTCTTGAATTTCACCAAGGCAAAATCCGGCTCCACACCCGTGGTATCACAATCCATCACCAATCCGATTGTTCCGGTTGGAGCAATCACAGTTGCCTGCGCGTTACGATAACCGTATTTCTCCCCGAGTTCAACGGCATCATCCCAAGCCTTACAGGCTGCTTTCAGCAGATAGTCCGGGCAGTATTTGGCTTTGAGGCCCTGTGGCTTCAGGCTCAGGTTCTCATATTCGTCGGCATCGTACGCCGCCAGACGGTGATTGCGCATCACGCGCATCATGTGCTTCTTATTCTCTTCATAGCGAGGGAATGCACCCAATGCCTGAGCCATCTCGGCAGAGGTACGATAGGAAATACCGGTCATGATCGCCGTGATCGCACCAGCGATGGCACGTGCTTCCTCACTGTCGTATGGAATACCGCTCACCATGAGCATGGTGCCGAGGTTCGCATAGCCCAGTCCGAGCGTACGGTACTCATAGCTGAGTTGCGCCACCTCCTTAGAAGGGAACTGTGCCATCAGTACGGAGATCTCCAGTACCATGGTCCACAAGCGGCAATTGTACTCATACCCTTCTACATCGAAGGTGTTGGTCTCTGCATTGTAAAACTTCATCAGGTTGGCTGATGCGAGATTACAAGCGGTATTGTCGAGGAACATATACTCCGAACAGGGGTTAGAGGCTCGGATGGAGCCGCCTTCCGGACATGTATGCCACTCGTTGATAGTGGTGTTGTATTGCGTTCCAGGATCCGCACAACGCCAAGCGGCGTAGGCGATCTGATTCCATAGCTCGCGGGCGGGTACTTTTTTCATCACGCGACCGTCCATACGACCGGTCAGTTCCCAATCCTCATTGTTCTCCAGCTTCTCAAAGAATGAATTCGGAATGCGGATGGAGTTGTTGGAGTTTTGTCCGCTTACGGTACGATACGCTTCATCTTCATAACCGGAGGGATATCCGGCTGCAATGAGGGCCCCTACTTTTTTCTCTTCCTCTACTTTCCAGTTGATGAACTCCACGATCTCCGGGTGATCCAGATCCAGACATACCATTTTAGCGGCACGACGAGTGGTGCCTCCAGATTTGATGGCACCGGCTGCACGGTCACCGATCTTAAGGAAACTCATAAGTCCGGAAGAACTTCCGCCACCGCTGAGCTTCTCTCCTTCACCACGTAAGTTGGAGTAGTTGGTACCCACACCTGATCCGTACTTGAAGATTCGAGCTTCACGTACCCAGAGGTCCATGATACCGCCTTCGTTCACCAGGTCATCATCCACACTAAGGATGAAACAAGCATGGGGCTGCGGACGCTCATAGGCATTCTGTGATTTCTTCAGCTGTCCATCCACCGGATCGACATAATAGTGACCCTGAGGTTTTCCGGCAATGCCATAGCTTTCATACAAGCCGGTATTGAACCACTGCGGACTATTGGGCACGCACATCTGGTCCAGAATGGAATAGACCAACTCCTCGTAAAACACTTGAGCATCTTTTGCAGAGGCAAAGTAGCCATAACGCTCGCCCCATACGCGCCAGCAATTGGCCATACGATGTGCCACCTGCTTGGCGGAACGCTCACGACCCAAGGTGCCATCACCCTGCGGAACGCCGGCTTTGCGGAAATATTTTTGTGCCAGGATATCCGTGGCGATCTGACTCCACTGCTTCGGAACCTCCACATCTTTCATCTCAAACACGATCTCTCCGGTCGGATTCCGGATCACCGATGTGCGGTAGTCATATTCGAATTGCTCGAATACAGGAATATCTTCTCTGGTAAAGCGCCGCTGGAACTGAAGGCCCCTGGAGGCGGATGCTTGTTTTTTCGCTGCCATACTATTATAAATTCTTTAATGGGTTGTGTTCTGGTTTGGATGAAATCACCTCCGTGAAGGAGGTGCTTACGAAAGTATTTTTTGCTGCCTGAAATTCCTTGTTTGAAATTTCAACATCGTGTGGAAAAGGCCGTGTAAACATGTGAAACGCCTACTGGACAGGGTTTTCATCATTTTTTCACAAACCCCTCCAAAAGATGGAAAAAATATTTTTGGTAATCTCATCACAATTGTCCACCCAATGAAAAGGAGTTTAAGACACCTGCAAACTACCGATGGTGATCAACTGGAGGAACTGCCTGTTGTCAGTCTCCGGGCAAATCCGGTTTTATTAGTTTTGGAGATGATGAAGATCCCTTGTGTGACGCGCAAATACCGGTTGATCATCCTTGCCCTGTTGCCTGGCCTGGTGCTCTGTGGGCAGGATGGCCCAAGCGCCTGGGGAGCCGTGTTTGTAAACGGGCCTTATAAAAAGGGCTGGGGACTTCATTTGGATGCACAGCTACGAAGCGGTGCCGACATGAACCAATTGAAAACCTGGTTGATCCGACCAGGTCTCCAATATCAGCTCAACAAAAGAAATTTACTGACCCTGGGTTACGCTTACGTTCATGGCATAGCCAAAACAACCGGCGTCAGTGCCTACATCCCTGAACACCGCCTTTGGCAACAATGGCTTTATCTGCAACCGATCCGTCGATTCACGCTTCAGCACCGCTTTCGCCTGGAGGAGCGCTTTATCGGACCGACCCGATTTACCGAGGGTGTAGCCATTCCATCCATTTCGATCTACTCCACCCGATTCAGGTATTTCAATCGTCTGATACTGCCTTGGTCTACTAAACGCCCCTTTGAACGGGGCCTGTTCGGAGCGATACAAAATGAAGTTTTTTTACACGCGACAGGAAGAGAAAAGCTCAATGGAAAATGGTTCGATCAAAATCGTTTCTATCTGGCGCTGGGCTATCGGCCTGCACCGGTTTGGGATCTGGAGATCGGTTATATGCGCAGGGACGTACAAACGACTTCCAGCTTGATCGGACAACATACCTGGCAATTAGCCGTGTATCTTCGTCCCGAATGAAGTGTATTTAATTGTTTTTTCGGATTTTTATCGCCCATGCAAGCATCCAGCCATACCGTTTATAAAGAATTGCTCGACCGAAGAGCGGCCGGAAAAAAATCCTTTGCGGTTTTGGTAGACCCGGATAAAACCCAAATCGATCAGGTGGGAGAGCTGATTGAAAAATGTGTGTCTGCAGAAGTCGACTTTTTGCTAGTGGGTGGGAGTCTAGTCGTGAGCACGCACTTGGAAGAATTAGTCCTCAGCATAAAGGCACAAACCAAGATCCCAGTCATCTTATTTCCAGGGAGCCCGAGCCAAGTAACCCCGGCAGCTGATGCCTTGCTCTACCTCTCCTTGATCTCGGGTCGCAATCCCGAGCTCTTGATCGGACAACATGTAATATCTGCCCCGCTGGTTAAGAAAAGCGGGCTGGAAATCATCTCCACCGGATACATGGTGGTGGATGGTGGACTGCCCACTACTGTTTCCTACATCAGCAATGCGAACCCATTGCCCTCCAACAAAAATGAGATCGCCGTCTGTACAGCCTTGGCAGGAGAAATGCTGGGCATGAAGCTGATCTACCTGGATGCCGGCAGCGGTGCCTTAATGCCGATCCCCACAGAAATGATAAAGGCCGTCTCCGAGCAGATCTCCATTCCGCTGATCGTGGGCGGCGGCATCACCACGCCTGAAAAAGCAGCTGCGAATTGTCGCGCGGGGGCTGATCTGATCGTAGTTGGAAACGCGATCGAAAAAGATACAGACCTGATTTCATCGATATGTCAAGCCGTGCATGCAAGCAACAAATCGTAAAACCCCCAAGTAGAGTTTACGATTCCGGCATGTTTTTCCCCTTATTCTGGGCAGATTTTCGTCTTTAATTAAGAAATCCGGAGAGCACGATGGTATGTTTGGTTCTGAATCCAATCAGCCATGAAAAGCCAACTCCTCATTACGGTTCGAGGCCTGTTGCTCTTCGCATTATTTATTGCAACCCCTCGACCTGCAGACGCTCAGGGACGAGTTGTTATCAATGAATACATGCCCTGGCCGGGTTCTGCTTGTGGCACCACCGCTGAATTCGTTGAACTGCTGAATTTTGGTCCGGGTCCAGTTAACATCGGCTGCTACATTCTCACAGATGGAGATTTCTCCGTTACCATTCCGGAAGGCACGATCCTGCAACCCGGTGAATTTTATGTGATTGCCGGACAGAATGTGATCGCCGGCCCTTGTGCCAACCTGGATAGCACCATTACAGCCGACTTGAACTGGAATACCTGCGGATGTACCAGCGGACCGATCCCGACAACGGGTGATGGATTTTTCACCGATGGTGGAAGCGCCAATGAGCAAGTCGTACTGCTCGATCCACAGCTGAATATTGTAGATGCAGTGGCCAGGAGTTTGCCGGTCGAAAGTAACAGCACCATCACTACAAAGGCACCACTTTGGTCTAGTTGCACCAGTCAGACCTTCAACCTGAATACGCTGAATGTGGTCTATGAAACGATCGGTGCCTCTGCCGGAAGAGGAAATAGTTTTGCCCGCACCACGGATGGCGACTGCGGATGGGTTAAAGATCCCCAGCAAAGTGCCGGTGCCACTAATAACAGAGGTGGTGAGGCGCAGGACGTGCAGTACAATTTCTACTATGTGAAAGCAAGCACCTGTGCACGTGATGGCAAAGTGGCAGTAACCGTTTCTGCACCAGATTTTGCAGGTGTTTTCCCTATGTCTTACATACTGGCACTTGACAGCAATAAAAATGGACAATTTGATGCCAACGACCTATACATCAGTGGCACTGCCATCAACCCGAATACGATCACGATCGATAGTTTACGAGCTGGCAGTTATCGACTGACGGTGTCCTCTGCAAAAGGATGCTATTTGCGGACGTTCCCATTCACGATCTCCGGCTGTTCTGTCGTCACGCTGCCACTCGAACTCCGTTCTTTTGAGGCGAATCGAAGTGGAGAAGAGGTTCGGTTCAAGTGGACCATTGAGGAAGCACGCCTGCTTGAAAGTGTGATCATTGAGGGTAGTCGGAACGGCACCCGATTCGAGCCCATTCGCATTCAGCCGGTGCCCCTAGGCATCCCCAATGAATGGATCAATCAATTACAGATTCCAGTTGACGGTGATATTCAATTCGTTCGGCTCCGTATGATCTCTCTGCAAGAAGAAAACAGCTGGTCCCAAACCATCCGACTCACAACCGGCATCACAACCACTCCAGATCGGATATACCCTAACCCCTCTAACGGACCGATCCAATTAGAAGCCCATTTCCAAACTGCAGGAATCACCGAGATCCGTATCCT
>CANGZN010000064.1 GCA_947458625.1 Chitinophagaceae bacterium | reverse complement strand
CCCATGCTAGCAGGCTTTCAAAATCTCACGTTCGAATTCGGTGCCCGAACAATCGTTTCAGAGGCAACCTGGCACATACAATCAGGTGAACGGATCGGACTGATCGGTTACAATGGCACCGGTAAATCAACCTTATTGAAAGTGCTGACGGGCGAGTATAGTCCAAGTGCCGGCTCTGTTGAACGAAGCCGTGGCACTACGATCGGGTATCTGCATCAGGATCTGCTCAGCTTCGATACTACAGACTCGATACTGGGAGTTGCCTTGGGTGCCTTTCAACACATACATGATCTAGAGGCGGAGATCGAAAAACTCGGAAAAGAACTGGAGCAAACCGGCGACGAGCATACACTTATCGCCTACACGGATAAGTTACAAGAGATGGAGAACTTGGGCGGGTACACGATCCATCACCGAACCGAAGAAGTGCTGCAAGGGCTCGGATTTCTGCCTGCCGATCTGCGTCGCCCATATACTGAGTTCAGTGGTGGATGGCGCATGCGTGTACTACTCGCCAAAATGATCTTGCAAAAACCGGATCTGCTGCTGCTGGATGAACCGACCAACCACCTCGATCTGCCCTCCATTGAATGGCTGGAAAAATACCTGTCTTCTTACGACGGGGCTGTTGTGATCGTCAGCCACGATAAATATTTCTTGAATCGGATGGTCACCAAGATCGTAGAGCTTTACCAACAAGAGCTTCACATTTATTCCGGTAACTATGACTTTTACGTAAAAGAGAAAGCTATTCGGATCGATCTGCAGAAAAAAGCGTTTGAAAATCAACAGGACTATATCCGTCAACAGGAACGCATTGCCGAACGTTTCCGAGCCAAGGCCTCCAAAGCTGCCATGGCACAAAGCATCCTAAAAAAATTGGATAAGCTGGAACGCATTGAGGATGCGAATCTGGAGCGCCCGAATATCCGGATCAACTTCCGGGTGGATAAGGTGCCCGGTAAAGTATTGGTAGAATTGAATGATGTAAGCAAGGCCTATGGAGAATTGTCGATCTTAAAAAACTCAAAGGCGGAGATCGAGCGGGGTGATAAGATCGCCTTGATCGGAGCGAACGGAAAAGGGAAGACCACCTTGCTACGCATTATTGCCGGTATCGAATCGCATGATGGTGAGCGACGTTGGGGCCATAATGTAGAGGATAGTTTCTACGCCCAACATCAGTTGGAAGCCTTGAATCTGCAACACACCATTCTCGAAGAGATGCAAACTTGCGGAAGCCAGATGACGGATTTGGAGTTACGAGTTTTGTTAGGGTGTTTTCTCTTCAGCGGAGATGACACAGATAAACGCATCCGTGTACTCAGTGGAGGTGAGAAAGCGCGTGTAGCACTGGCGAAAGTTATTGTCAGCAAAGCGAATTTTTTAATGCTGGACGAACCGACGAATCACCTCGACATGCATAGTTGCGATCTGTTGATCGATTCGCTAAACAAATACGAGGGCACCCTCCTGCTGGTGAGTCACGATCGCTATTTTGTATCCAAGACCGCCAATAAAATCTGGGAAATCGTTGATGGCGAGATCAAGGAATTCAAGGGCGGATATGAAGAGTGGGTGCAATGGAAGCAGCGAATGGCGAAACCGGATTCCGCCAACAATAAATCAAAATCGAAACCGGTTGCAGAACCTGCAACCCCGAAGCCCGCTGCCGCACCTGAACCGGTTCAACAGCAGGCCCCGATAGACAAAGAGAAGAAAAAAGAGCTTCAGCGGATTCAAAAAGAATTCCAGCAACTAGAAATACAATTAGCAGAATTGAAGAAGCAAAAAGAACAGCTGGAAGCTGATCTGGCCAGTCCGGCTATTTATTCTGATAAGCTAAAGTTTCAGTCAGCCGAAAAGGCTTATCAACAAGCCTCCCAACAATGGGAATCCGCCAACAGTCGGTATGAACAGGTTTTTGAAAAAATGATGGAACTGCAGGGCTGATCACATCAAAGTTTATCGATCTGCTGATCGACTACTTTTCGGATCCGCTCTTCATTTATCACAGCCTCTTTTTCCATTTGAGATCCTTCCTCCAAGACTCTTCGAACAAATGTTGCATCCGTACAGCCTGCCGCATTTATCCGAACATTCATGAAAGCCCCCAGCACAGCTGCTCTGGCACAGAGTGCCCCCACCCCGGCATCTGAAACAGAGTTCGGATTTCCATTGTTAGCCATAGCTTCAATGACATCCATGGATTGCAGGCAGAGTCGCATCACTTGAAGCGGCACCTCCATCGCCAACTTTGTGGCAGTTTGTATCGCCTGTGTTCGCAAATTCTTTTCAGCGTCAGTTGATTTAGGCAAACCAAATGCTGCCATGATCGAATCAAAGGCACGGGTATCAGCATCGACCAGTAACAACAATTGCTTACGTAAACCCTCTCCCTTTTCTGCCCAATCACTGAACTCCTCCCAACGTTCATCCCACCCCTTCTTGTGTGCGGAAAGATTGGCAACCATGGTAGCCAGTGATATACCCAGTGTTCCGACATATGCAGAAATGGAACCTCCGCCGGGAGCCGGACTTTCGCTAGCGGTTTCTTCGGAGAAACGAGATAATGACTGACGGATCAGTTTCTGTTCAGCGGGATCCTGAAGCAGGTATTCGATGACACGCTCCTCGGGTTTGAAGGGTGTCAGCTCATCCAATCCCATTGAACGTACGGCCATATCGATCAGTGTCTTCTCAGACACACCCACGGATCGGTTTTGCTTGCGAAGAAAATATTTGCCGGCTTCGGTCAACGCTTGTAGCGGCACCAAGCCAACCAGCTCACTACCCGTCACCCTCAATCCCCGGTTCCTCGCCCGCTCACAAACTTCATCAAATGCGATATGCAATGGAGTCACCCGAATATTTGTCAGATTCATACTGATCTGAGCAATACCATATTCCTCAATGAACCAACCGATCGCCTTGACGGATTTCAACGATCCGGGAATGTTAACCGGTTGGCCATGGACATCCTTCACCACTTGACCATTTTCTCTTTTCACTCGTCCGGCTTCCCGCACATCGAAAGCCACTGCATTGGCCCGACGCGTGGAAGTGGTATTGAGGTTCACATTGTAGGCGATCAGAAAATCGCGCGCACCGATCACGGTAGCGCCTCGTTTGGCATCCATCACCGCCGGACCAAAATCAGGTTTCCATTCGGGCTGAAGAATTTTCTTGAAAAAACCTTCATACTCACCAGCACGGATAATCGATAAATTTTTTCGCGCTGGGATCGGCTGTGCCTCCTCATACAAATAGACCGGCAACTTAAGTTCCTCTCCCACCCGTTTCGCCAGCTGCTGCGCATAAGCAGCCGTCTCTTCCATGCTGATACCACTGATCGGGATCAACGGACAAACATCAGTCGCCCCCATACGTGGATGCTCTCCGGAATGGGTTGACATATCGATCAGTTCACCGGCCTTTCGAATCGCTTGAAAGGCTGCTTCGATCACCGCGTCCGGTTCACCGACAAAGGTGACTACCGTTCTGTTTGTTGCCTTTCCGGGGTCTACATTCAATAAACGCACCCCGGCCACTGATTCAATGACACCGGTAATCTGGGCGATCTTTTCCAGATCACGTCCTTCGCTGAAATTCGGAACACATTCGATAATCCGTTTCATATACTTCGTATTGAAATTCAATAATAAAATTCACCGTTGACCATCACCCGATGGATGGGATTCTCCCCGAATGAATAGGGAAGATAAGCAAGCGAGTCAATGGGCTTGGTGAAAATAAGATTGGCTGATTTTCCAACAGCGATACTACCCACCGAACGATTCAGGTCCATGGCAAATGCCCCGTTGATCGTTGCGGCATTGAAAGCCTCCTCTGGCAGCAGACGCATTTGTGTGCACGCGAGTGAAACAACCAAGTTCATATTGTAAGAGGGCGAACTACCTGGATTGAAATCGGATGCTAAGGCGATCGCGGCACCCTGTTCTACCAGTTTTCGGGCCGGTGGATAAGGCGCCCGTAAAAAAAGTGAACACCCGGGTAGCAGGGTCCCGATGGTCTCAGCAGCAGCCAAACAAGCAATGGCAGCATCATCCATACATTCCAAATGATCCACACTGCGCGCTTGATTTCGAACACCCACTTCCACTCCGCCCGAAACGGAAAGTTGATTTGCATGAATTTTGGGTTTCAATCCGTACCCTGCGGCCACTTGTAAAATTGTTTCCGTCTCCTGTGGATCAAAGAATCCTTGCTCACAAAAAACATCTATGTAATCAGCCAGGTTCTCAGCTGCCACTTGAGGTATCATTTCCGCTGTCAGGATCCGAATATATTCGCTTCTTTTCTCTTTGTATTCGATCGGAAAGGCATGCGCACCCAGGAAACTTGATTTTATCGGAATCGGAGATTTCTCCTTCAGGCGCTTGATGACCCGAAGCATTTTCAACTCCGATGCTGTGGTGAGCCCGTAGCCGCTTTTGATCTCCATAGCACCCGTGCCCAGCCGGATCGCTGCTTGTAACCGCGCCCATGCTAGTGAGAACAATTCATCTTCCGAACATGCTTGCAGCTTTCGGGCTGAATTCAAGATCCCGCCTCCTTTGGAAGCGATCTCGGCATAAGTCATCCCCTTGATCTTATCGACGAACTCCTCCTCCCGAGTGGCAGCAAATACCAGGTGGGTGTGACTATCACACCAGGCAGGAAGTATAAAATGATCAGCCGCGTCGACCACTCGATCGAAACCATCTTCGTTAAATGTTCGTTCACCCATCTTCCCGAAGGCAGTGATCTCGCCTCCCTGAATGACCAGATATGCATCCGTTATGGAAGGGAAAACAGATAGGTCTTCTTTTCGAAGCGGGGCCTTAGGATCCTGCACGCCCGCCAAACACCGGATATGCTTGATCAGTGTTTTCATTCAGCAGCTCGTTCGATCACCAGCGCACTGGCACCGCCACCGCCATTGCAAATGCCGGCTGCGCCATATCTCGCTTTTTTCTTTTCGAGAACATTCAGCAAGGTCACCAGGATACGTGCTCCGCTGCAACCCAATGGATGTCCGATTGAAACAGCACCACCGAAAACATTTACTTTGGTTGCATCCAAGCCCAACCGTTTAATGTTCTCCAGTGCTACCACGGAAAAAGCTTCGTTGATCTCCCAATAATCGATCTGCTCGGATTCCAATTTTGACTTTTTCAATGCAGCCGGGATCGCTATTGATGGCGTTGTAGTGAACCACTCGGGAGCTTGCTCTGCATCTGCATATCCTTTCACATATCCCAATGGGGTCAGCCCTAATTCACGGGCCTTCTCGGCAGACATCAACACCAATGCGGCTGCTCCATCGTTCATTGTGGATGCATTGGCCGCTGTAATGGTTCCGTCTTTGGTGAAGGCCGGAGATAACTGCGGTATCTTGTCAAACTTCACCTGAAAAGGCTCTTCATCCTTTGTGATCAAAACCGGATCCCCTTTACGCTGTGGGATACTGACCGGGACGATCTCTGATTCAAAAGACCCATCGTTCCAGGCCTTTTGAGAACGCTGGTAACTTTCAATGGCAAAGGCATCCTGATCGTTTCGACTGATTTGACAGGTTGAGGCACAGAGCTCAGCGGCAATACCCATGGCCTTTCCATCGTACACATCTGTCAGTCCGTCTTTGGCCAGTCCATCGACCAAACTCACATGTCCATATTTATTTCCCCAGCGGAGGTGTTCAGAATAAAAGGGAACATTGCTCATGCTTTCCATCCCCCCTGCTACTACGACCTCGGCATCGCCCAATTGAATGTGTTGTACTGCCATAGATACAGCTTTCATTCCGCTGGCACAGACTTTATTGACTGTCGTGCAACGTACGGAATCAGGAAGTCCCGCAAACTTCGCTGCCTGCCGCGCAGGAGCTTGTCCGAGGTTGGCTTGCAGCACAGAACCCATGATAACATCGGTAACCTGGGCTGGATCTAGACCGATCCGATCAATCGCTCCACGGATTGCAACTGACCCCAATTGTGTGGCAGATAAGGATTTAAGGGTGCCGCCGAAACTTCCCAACGGGGTTCGAACAGCTGAAACAATTACGACATCACGCATGGCAAGAAAAGTTTGAACGAAGTTACTGCATCGTGGCCGTCTGACGAATCCATTGATTCAGATCAATTTTTGAAAAGAGGGAGTCGAATTGACTTACCTTTACTACACTGAAATACCAACTAATATTGAACACCTATGAAACTATTTGTAGCCGGTTTGCCTTACGACATGGATGACGAAGAATTGATGGAATTTTTCGACAAATTCGGCACCGTTTCTTCCGCCAAGATCACGATGGACAAAGAAACCGGCAAGAGCCGTGGTTTTGCATTCGTTGAAATGCCGAATGAAGAAGAAGCAAAGGAAGCCATTGAGGGATTGAACAACCTGGGTATTGGCAAGAAAGTTATGGTGGTCAAACCCGCAGAAGAAAGACGCGGGCCTGGTCCAGCTGCTCCGGATAACAGACCTCGGTTTTCGCCCGGTGTCCGACCACCCCGAGATCGTTATTGATACAGAACGGTCAGTGTGGCAGGCTTGACAATCAAACTTCTCACTTCCTCTTTTGAATAAATCATTCGGTTATTTAGAATGGCTGGCTTCCATCCGCCACCGATCTTCCATTCTTTGGTGGCACCATCCGCTTGGTACCGGACCCAGATTTTTTTCCACGCATCATTTACTGTTTTTGTATCGACCTGAAAACTGACTACGCCGGCTGTATCAGACTCATCAAATCGGATAGCGGCCAGTAGGGCTTCCGTGTTATTGAACCGAAAGCCGGGATGATCTTTTCTAAGTTGAATGAGCGCTCGCACATACTGATAGAAATCGGTTTCCCGATCTTTACCTGTCCAGTCGATGGCATTGATACTATCCGGACTTTCGAAGGAATTCTCGACTCCTTTTTTTGTTCTTCTGAACTCCGTTCCGGCATGTATAAAAACGATCCCCTGACTGGTCAGTAACATGCCCAATGCCAGTCGATGCATCTCTGCTTGAATGGAATCCGATCGATCGGTTACAGACAACCTGAGTTTATCATGCAGAACATGATTGTCGTGGCACTCGGCATAGGTCACTGTATGATAGGGTTGCGCCGCGTAGGGTTTATCAGAATAATTCACCCGTTTGAAATCCACCTGATCATGTGGCAGAGAGGCTACTACGCCAAATCGAATGGATGATTCGAGTCCGGGTTTTCCGGAAACAAACCCTTTACCGTGATGATCGAATACGCTTCCCTTGATCCCATCCCGCATGTCATCACTGAAAACAGCGATCCGATCCAATAAATGCGCATTGGCTTTTAATGCCCGCTTCGCATCCGGTAAGGGACTTTTCCCGGCAGTCCAACCCTCTCCGTAGATCAACACATCAGGGCGGATGCGATGCAATTCAGAGGAGATCAAATTCATGGTTTCGATATCATGAATGCCCATCAGGTCTACTCGAAAACCATCAATATGATACTCCTGTATCCAGTAGCGCATCGACTCCAACATAAATTTTCTAAACATCGGTCGTTCACTGGCAGTTTCATTTCCACAGGCTGAGGCATTTGAAAATCCGCCCTTTTCATCTTGCCGGTAATAATACCCAGGAACCAACTGATTGAAATTAGATGTTTCGGTCAGCGCCGTGTGATTGTAAACTACATCCATCACTACCCGTACCCCTTTTTTGTGCATGGATTGCACCAATTGCTTGAACTCCTGTATACGAACAGCCCCATTATAAGGATCGGTCGAATAAGATCCTTCCGGCACATTGTAGTTCAGCGGGTCGTAGCCCCAGTTATATCGCTTATCAGGGTCGCGTTCATCCACTGAGTTAAAATCAAAGACCGGCAGTAAATGTACATGTGTGACCCCTAGTTCTACAAGGTGATCCAAACCGGTTGTTCCGCCGCTGGGATTTCGAGTACCCGATTCGGTGAGGCCAAGGAATTTGCCTTTACCCTTGATACCGGAACTGGGATGGATGCTGGCATCTCGTACATGCAATTCATAGATGATCGCATCCGTTTTATTTGAAAAATTCGGTGCATGGTCTGAAGCCCAGCCCACCGGATCCGTCTGACGTAGGTCAATCACTTGCGCTCTTTTACCATTGACACCGACGGCTTTTGCATACGGATCAACCACTTCATCTAACCAGTTGCCGTTAATACGCACACGAACTGTATAAAACCGTCCCAAGAGATCACCTTTGATCAAACCTATCCAGGTGCCGGACTGATCACGTTGAAGTTTCTTTCTCTCCAATGCAGCCCCACCTGCCCCCTTTTCATAAAAAATCCACTCCGCTTCGGATGCCGTAGGCGACCAAATGCGAATCGAGGAGCCTGCCTTGGTATACGTCAAGCCCAGATCATCCCCTTGATAAGTTGGATAAACAGCCGGATCGATGTATTGTGCTTGCATATTATATCCTATCTGGCAAACGAAAAGGAGCAGGAACAGGTTCCTCATAAACGGGTTTTCGTAAAGATAACAGGCTGTTGGAAAAAATACCTATAGATCTGATTTCAACAGGATGGAATCAAGTAATTTGTCGGTCTAACGATTGGCTTGATGAGCGATATACAGATCAAAAAACAATCCCGCAAATACGATGTCGTGATCGTCGGATCCGGTGCCGGCGGGGGAATGGCCTCCTATGTTTTGGCCAATGCCGGATTAAAAGTATGCCTGCTGGAGGCCGGCTACCAATACGATCCGCAGAAGAATGTAACTCAATTGAAGAACCCTTGGGATTCACCCCGACGGGGTGCCAGCACGTCTATTCGTCCCTTTGGTGATTTCGATGCCTGCTATGGTGGCTGGTCGCTTGATGGTGAACCCTATAAAAAAGAGGCCGGAACGGAATGGATGTGGTGGCGGGCCCGTATGTTAGGCGGACGAACCAACCATTGGGGGCGCATTTCCCTTCGGTTCGGTCCGAAAGATTTCAAGCGCCGAAGCATCGACGGACTGGGAGATGATTGGCCGATCGGGTATGAGGATATCAAGCCCTATTATGATGCCGTTGACAAACTGATCGGTGTATTCGGCACCAACGAAGGACTGGAAAATGACCCTGATGGGATTTTTCTAAAACCACCTAAGCCACGACTCCACGAACTATTCATCAAAAATGCTGCTTCGCAGGCGGGCGTAAAAGTGATCCCCTCCCGTCTTTCCATATTGACACAAAAACTGAACGACGATCGTGGCGTTTGTTTCTATTGCGGACAATGCAATCGTAATTGCTCCGCTGCCAAAGCCGACTTTTCATCAACCAATGTGCTGATCTATCCGGCCTTGAAAACGGGTAACATCGATATGGTATGCAATGCCATGGCCCGGGAGGTATTAACGAATAGTGAGGGGCTGGCAACGGGCGTCTCCTACGTTAGTACAACGGACATGCAAGAATATCAGGTTGAGGGCCGTGTCGTTATCCTGGCAGCCAGTGCCTGTGAAAGTGCCCGCTTGCTACTCAACTCAAAATCTCCCCGGCATCCCAACGGCCTCGCCAACAGCAGTGATGTCGTTGGTAAATATTTGCACGATTCGACCGGAGCTGCATTAGGCGGTATACTACCTCAATTGTTCGACAGGAAGCGTTACAATGAAGATGGCGTGGGTGGTATGCACATCTATTCACCCTGGTGGCTGGATAATAAGAAACT
>CANGZN010000063.1 GCA_947458625.1 Chitinophagaceae bacterium | reverse complement strand
GCTTGTCCGTACGTCGTATGTACACGTCCGGTTTTTGGATTGATCAGGGCTGGTAGGGCGTCAACATAAGTTGATTTCAGTTTCGTTAATTCACGAAAGGTGAGAATGGAGTCAACAATATCATGTCCTTTTGCAGCCAGTTTCAGTAGTACATCTTCGCCGGTTTGATATTGTCCGGTCTTGGTTTTTTTGGCGGAGGGATCCAATTTTAGTTTATCGAAAAGCACTTCACCCAACTGCTTGGGAGATCCCAGGTTGAATCGAACCCCCGCTTCTTTATAAACCCGTTCTTCTGCCGCTTTAGCGTCTCGCTCCAATTCTTTGGAGTATTCGTTGAGGAATTCAACATCCACCCGGATGCCTTCGTATTCCATATCGGCCAGCACCTTTACGAGCGGATTTTCTACTTTTTCAAAGACAGTATCTACCTCTTTTTGTTTTAGCAGGGGCAAGAACTTTTCTTTCAGTTGAAGAGTTATGTCAGCATCTTCTCCTGCGTACTCTTTCAGTTTTTCGGACTCTACGTCACGCATGCTACCCTGGCTCTTGCCTTTTTTTCCGATCAGTTCTTCGATGTGTATGGGCTCGTAACCAAGGTATTTTTCACTCATCGAATCCATGCCGTGTTTTCCATCCGGCTCGATCACATAGTGTGCCAGCATCGTGTCGAAGATTGGTCCGCGTATATCAACGCCCATCCATTTCAGGATGAGTAGGTCGTATTTGATGTTTTGTCCCACCCATGATTTTGCCGGGTTTTCAAATAAAGGTTTGAATCGGTGGATCAATTCCTTGCAGGCGTTGGTGTCATTCGGACAAGGAACGTACCAACCAGCGCCTGTTTGAACAGAAAATGCCAGTCCGACCAGTTCCGCCCGATTCGCATCCACATCTGTCGTCTCCGTATCGAAACAGATTTCATCGTGTTTGCTCAGCAGATCGATCAGTTCGTTGATCTTTTCGTCACTATCAACCAGCCGGTAATCATGTGGGGTGTTTTGAATATTTCTGTCAGCGGAAACATGAACCTCTTCTGTTGCAAGGGTCTTTTCCGTAACAGCCGGTTCAATGATGTTTCCGAAGAGGTCGGTCTGAACACCTCTTGGTATTTCTTTTTCGATCACGGTTGGGACGGCTGATGGAATGTCTTCTCCAAGCAAACGTTTTCCGAGTGTCCGGAATTCAAGATCGGTGAATACGTCGCGCAGCGCTTCTTTATTCCATTCTTTCAGCCGGAAGTCCTCTTCATGAAAAGCTACTGGAACATTCGTGAGGATGGTGGCGAGTTTTTTCGAGAGGACGGCCAGTTCTTTTCCATTGCGGACTTTTTCGCCCATGGCTCCTTTGATCTGGTCGGCGTTGGCCAGTACGTTTTCAAGCGTTTCAAATTCGGCCAGTAGCTTGGCGGCAGTTTTTTCTCCTACACCCGGAATGCCGGGGATGTTGTCAACTGCATCGCCCATCATACCCAGCATATCGATCACCTGGTCTACATTTTTGATATTCCATTTGGCGCAGACTTCTTCGGGCCCGAGTATCTCAACTCCGTTTCCCTGGTAGGAGGGTTTATATATTTTGATCTTGTCAGACACTAGTTGTCCGTAGTCTTTATCAGGTGTCACCATCATCACCTCATATCCGGCCGCTTCTGCCTGTTTGCTGAGGGTGCCTATGATATCATCGGCCTCAAAGCCGTCCATTTCTATTATGGGAATATTGAATCCTCGTATGATCGCTTTGATGTCTGGAACCGCTGCTAGGATGTCTTCCGGTGTTTCCTGGCGATTGGCTTTATAATCGGCAAAATCGATATGTCGTTCCGTAGGCGATTTGGTGTCGAAGCAAACGGCTAGGTGTGAGGGTTTTTGTTTGTTGATTAATTCGACCAGTGCGTTGGTGAATCCGAATTGTGCATTGGTATTTTTACCGGTAGAGCTGATGCGTGGGCTGCGGATAAGTGCATAGTAGGCACGGAAGATCAGAGCGAATGCATCGAGTAGAAAAACGCGTTTATCCATGTATCAAATGTACAAATGAGGGGGCCGGAAGGGGATTATTTTTTCTTCTTTTCGATGAGGTCCTGTAGCGCGATGAGGTCGTCTCGAAGTTTTGCTGCCTCCATGAAGTCCATGTCTTTTGCGGCTTTTTCCATGCGCTTTTTCAATGCTCGAGCTTGTTTTTCTAACTCAGCGACCGACATTTCTTCAGCCGACCCTTCGTATAGGATGGATTCTTCAGCGGCCAGGTTCTTGCTTTCGGGTTGTACATACGGATGCGAGGGGTCGTACGTCTTGATCTCCAGGACCGATGTTTGCGCGAGTACATCCAGGGTCGACTTAACAACGGTGGTAGGTATGATGCCGTGTATTTCGTTGTATTCCATCTGCTTGGTTCGACGCCGACTGGTTTCTTCCATGGTTCGCCTCATGCTTTCTGTGACTTTGTCTGCATAGAAGATGACCAACCCTTTTACATTTCTTGCGGCGCGACCAGCGGTCTGTGTCAATGATTTTTCATTTCGCAGAAACCCCTCTTTATCGGCGTCGAGGATCGCAACCAGCGATACTTCGGGCAAGTCAAGTCCCTCGCGAAGCAGATTCACACCTACCAGTACATCTATTTTTCCCAATCGAAGGTCGCGCAGGATCTCAACGCGCTCCAGGGTGTCTACATCACTGTGAATGTATTTAGATCGAACCTCGATTCGTTTGAGGTATTTATCCATTTCCTCCGCCATGCGTTTGGTGAGGGTGGTGATGAGTACGCGATCGCCATCTTTTACGCGTCGGTCGATCTCATCGAGCAGGTCATCGATCTGGTTTTTAGTGGGTCGGACTTCGATGGGAGGATCGAGTAGTCCGGTCGGACGAACCACCTGCTCTACGACCACTCCTTCGCATTTGTCCAGTTCATAGTGGCCTGGGGTGGCGGAGACGAATATGACCTGCTTGGTAAGTGACTCAAATTCGGAGAAGTTCAGGGGTCTGTTATCAAGAGCCGAGGGAAGTCTGAACCCAAAATCCACCAGATTCAGTTTTCTGCTGCGGTCGCCACCGTACATACCACTTACCTGTGGGATGGTTTGATGGCTTTCATCTATGACCAGCAGAAAATCTTTCGGAAAGTAATCGAGTAAACAGAATGGGCGTGTACCGGGTCTGCGTCTATCGAAAAAGCGGGAGTAGTTCTCAATGCCGCCACAGTAGCCCAATTCGCGAATCATTTCCAGATCATAGTTTACCCGTTCGCTCAGTCGCTGTGCCTCCATGACTTTATTCGAGCGTTTGAAGTAATCGACTTGTGCAGTCAGTTCATCTTGTATTTCGTAGATGACTTGTTGCATGATGTCTTTGGGTGCGACGTACAGGTTGGCCGGAAAGATGGCGGCACTATCCATTTCTCCGATTCGTTTTCCGCTCGTCAGCTCAAGTGTTTCGATGCTTTCGATCTCATCTCCGAAGAAGGTAACTCGATAGCCATAATCGACATAAGGCAGATTAATATCTACCGTATCTCCTTTAACTCGGAATTGACCTCGGTTAAAATCGATGGTGGTGCGCTGATACAATGAATTGACCAATGCATGCAGAAACGATTGACGTGAGATCGTTTGTCCTTTTTGAATTCGAACGATGCCGTTCTCATATTCGGTAGGATTGCCCATTCCATAGATGCAACTGACGGAGGCAACGACGAGAATGTCTCTTCGTCCGCTGAGTAGGCTGGTGGTTGCGCGCAACCGAAGTTTATCGAGTTCCTCATTGATGCTGAGGTCTTTTTCGATGTATATGTTACTGACCGGCAGATAGGCTTCAGGCTGGTAGTAATCGTAATAGGACACAAAGTATTCGACGGCATTGTCGGGAAAGAACTGTTTGAACTCGCCATAGAGTTGGGCCACCAATGTCTTGTTGTGGGTCAGTACCAGTGTAGGTCGCTGAATGTTTTGAATAACATTGGCGATCGTGAATGTTTTTCCGCTGCCGGTAACACCGAGCAGGGTTTGGTATTGCTCTCCGTTCTCTATGCCTTCTGTCAACTGTTGAATCGCCGAGGGTTGATCTCCGGCTGGTTCGAACGGACTATGTAGTTGAAAAGGCATGATGCAAGTTAACAAATGCAGTATGGGTCGGTGTGAAAAATAGTCGGACCTTTCGGGTTCAATACTATTTACCCACTCATGCGCTTTCCCTTTTTAATTTTTTTATTCCTCCTTCCTTTCATTGTGATAGCTGCCCCGGACTCGGAGCGGCTGTATATTCATTTCGATCGGACGGACTTCAGGGCGGGGGATGTGGTCCGATTCAAAGCCTATGTATTGCTCGATGGATCTCCGAGCGAACGGAGCACACATTTTTACATTCAGGTATTCAATGAAAAAGGGGCTTCCGTTTATACCGGACATTATCCGGTATTGGGGGCAACTGTCGACGGAGGTTTTGTATTGCAAGACTCTTTGATGAGTGGTAATTACTACATACAGGCGTTTACACCAGAAATGTTATCGAATACGTCGGATGTGTATGTAAAAAATATATGGATCAGTGGTTCCGGTTTTCGTACCGAGCCAAGAGTGTCGGGTGTTCTGTCAACCATGCAGTTCTTTCCGGAGGGTGGGCGTTTGCATGCCGATCAGTTGAACTTGGTTGTATTTCGTAGTATGGATGCTTGGGGGAATCCCGTTGCGGTGAAAGGCAACATTCAAACAATGGATGGACAGATCATCGCACCGTTTCAAACACTCTTGCCTGGATTAGGGGTTGTTCGTTTCAAGGCCCGTTCAGGCATTCAATATCGAGCGGTGATCGATTCCAGTACGCTTTCATTTTCGCTTCCCTCGGTGGTAACCGGAGCGATCCAATTGCAGATCGAAACGGAGCCGGGGGGCAAAAAGTTTCAATTGTCGCGTAATCCCAAGATCAAGCTGACAAACGATGTATTTCGGTTGAAGGC
Source organism: Chitinophagaceae bacterium (assembly GCA_947458625.1). Lineage (GTDB taxonomy): Bacteria > Bacteroidota > Bacteroidia > Chitinophagales > Chitinophagaceae > JJ008. The sequence continues at coordinate 4,785 of CANGZN010000063.1, read as the reverse complement.
TTCTATACGCGGACAAAATGTGTATGACCAGGAGATCTCCTTCGGAACCTATCCTTCGTTGGTCGGTCATTTGTTAACAGACAGTTTGCCATCGGGTATTTTATTGTTCGAGTTATTTGATGAAGCGGGCAATTCATTGGTAAAACGCCCCAGTTTCATTGATCGGGGGGAGTGGGTGGCTCCCGCTTTGTTGCAGCAACATCGAGTGACGAATGCATCGACATCCGATTCAACGCGGTTTGAATTGTCATTGGCGGATTCGGTTATGTCGAGTGTATCGTTCTCGGTCATGAATGCGGATCAGGCGTGGCCGGATGAATCGATTTTATCCAGGCTGTTGTTGTTGAATGACTGGCCGTTGGATCCGAAGGATGTTTCAATCTTTTTAGAAGGGGACAATTGGAATAAAAATGTGGTGGAGTGGTTGTTGATGGCTTCGGTGGATCGGGCCACATCGTTGCGCTCGATTAAACTTTCGGTTCCGTCGGTAACCGCGGCCTATTTATCGATGACCGGCTTGGTGTATGATGTGCGATCCAATGAGCGGATGGAAGGTGGGGATCTGACGGTTTTGCTGGAGACTCAGTCGGGGGCGAGTAAAGAGTGGTCGCTGGCCTTAACAGAGAAAGGAGCGTTTTCGATCGATTCGATCGTGTATGCCGGGATGGGTTCTTTTTACGGGTATTATGCCGATCGAAGGGGCAAGGTGCGATCTGTTCGGGTGGAGGCCCGATTGTCGGGTATAGATACGGTCAACCTAGGATTATTAACTACTACGATCGAGCGTGCGGGTCGGCAGCAACCGATCGTAGCCCGATACAATGAGCTGTTTTCGGGTGAGCCGCAGGCTAAAGTGTTGGCGCCGGTCGACTTGGATCGCTCGAAGTCGCCCGTATCAGAGGTGTCGACCGAAGAGAAATACACGACTGGTGTATTTAGAGAAGCAGGCAAGGTGACCATCGATAATATCACTAATCCGGTAAATGACAAGTCTATCAACGTAGTGGATTATATCAAGAATAGGATTCAGCAGGTTGAGATACAGGGGGGACGATTCGTGAATCGAAAGAACATGAGTTTGTCCAACGGGCAGAAATGGCAGATTGGATTATTTGTGAATGAGCAGCCCGCCGATATGAATTATTTACGCACCATTCGTGCCATGGATGTAGCGCTTATCAAGTTTTTTGAGGCGGGTTTTGTTGGCTCGGGCAGTAACTATCCCGGAGGCGCATTGGCTATTTATTTAAAGGACAAGCCCGAGAGTAGCTCTGCTCGTCCGGAAACCCCCTTTTACCGGGGACCGGGGTTCACAGACGTAAAAGGGGTGGGCAAATCCGTTTATGGTGATGAGGAGCGACAGTTGTATTGGGATCCGACGATGGTGCTTGATCGATCTAAGAATCGGATTGCATTTAAGATCCCGGAGCGGGTTTCAGCCTTTCGATTTCTCTTGACAGGTTTTGATAGCCGGGGACGATTGATCTGGATTCAGCAAGAGTTGTCTAAATAGAAAAGCCGCTCCTCGGAGCGGCTTTCAATCCAATGTTTGTCTTGATTATTTGAAATCGCTGCTTACGGTGATTTTTGTTTCGTTAGCGATTTTTCCTTTTGTGCCTACATCGATACCGTAGTCAGATAATTTGATCGAGAAGCTGGAGCTGCTGCTGATGGAACCTTTGCTCACCACGATGGTGGCGGTAGTGCTCAGCGGGTTGGTTTTGTCTTTGATGGTCATGGTGCCCTCTACCGGTACGGTGTAGGAACCATCTTTCTTAAAATTCACTTTGCTTAGATCGGTGATTTTTCCCTGGAAGGTGAAGAGCGGGAATTTTGCGGAATTCAGCCAGCGCTCCTCATTGAAGTGTTGTTGGATGGTGGGGTTGGTGAAGGCGAAGTTGTTTACTGCTGCTTCGAATCCGACCTGACCGGTCTTTGTGTCCATCATGCCCACAACTGTTTTGTTTTCTGCTTTTGGAAGCGCATCTATTGGTGTTGTTGCATCGAAGGATACGATGGCTGATGTGGTTGTTTTTGATTGAGCGGTTGCGGTAACGGCTGCAAAGACGAATGCTGCAGCGAAGAAGATTTGTTTCATTGTATGGGGTTTAAAATTGTTGAATAAGAGTGGCTCGTTTGAATTGAACAGAACGGCTGTTCAGTATTCGGCTAAATACGCTGCCGCTACAGGAAGCTCGGATAGATACACTATCCCCTGCTTTCAAGCTGCGGGTGTTGTTTGCATCACCGGCCTGAAAATCGAAGATGAGATAATCGCCTGAGTCGGGTGACTGGATCTTAATATTGGCACTGGTGTCGGCCCATTCGATCGAACTGATACGGCCTTTGAGTTCAATGATGCGGTCGCGGTATGTTGTATTTGCCAGCGAGTCATTTTCCTGAAAAGCCCGCAGCATGTTCAGTGCCGATAGGGAATACGCTGCTTTGACTTGTTTCGTATCCTCGAATTTTTCCGTGATCAGGTAGTAAGCGATGCCTCCTCCGATGCCCAGGCCTAGAACTAGCAACGAAAAGAATAGCCTGACCCGGATTTTTTTAGTGAACGGCAACTTCATGTTTGTTTAACATTTTGAGCCCCAAAAGGTTGTTTTGCAAATATATGATGTTCAAACATTGAATATACATCATACCCAAAAAATAACCCCGGCCACGATTGACCGGGGTTGTTAACCCATCTATATACAACGAAGAAACTCTATCAGCTGTTCTGCATTTCCTTGATCTTCTCGCGGATCTTGGTTTCGATCTCATTGGCGAGTTCAGGATTGTCGTGCATAAGTTGTTTGACAGAATCACGACCCTGACCCAGTTTGTCACTGTTGTAACTATACCAGCTGCCGCTTTTCTGAATGATCTCTAGTTCAGTTCCCATGTCCACGATCTCCCCTGTTTTGGAGATTCCTTCTCCGAAAATGATGTCGAATTCAGCGGCCCGGAAAGGGGGGGCGACTTTATTCTTGACCACTTTCACTTTTACGTGGTTACCGATCGCTTCGTCACCGTCCTTTACTTGTTGGGTGCGTCGGATATCGAGGCGTACGGAGGCATAGAACTTGAGGGCATTACCGCCGGTGGTGGTTTCGGGATTGCCGAACATAACCCCGATCTTCTCGCGAAGCTGGTTGATGAAAATGCAAATGGTATTGGTCTTTGCAATGGTGGCGGTCAGTTTTCTAAGGGCCTGACTCATCAGACGTGCATGTAAGCCCATCTTGCTGTCTCCCATTTCACCCTCCAGTTCGCTTTTGGGAACCAGGGCAGCTACTGAATCGATCACCAATACATCCAACGCTCCGGATAGGATTAGGCGGTCGGCGATCTCTAGTGCCTGTTCGCCATAGTCGGGTTGGGAGATCAGAAGATTATCGACATCTACGCCCAGTTTTTTTGCATAGTTGCTGTCAAACGCGTGCTCGGCATCGATGATGGCACACATGCCGCCCTTTTTCTGGGCTTCTGCTATGACATGTGTAGCGATGGTGGTTTTTCCGGATGACTCCGGTCCATAGATCTCGACTACTCGTCCGCGGGGAAGACCACCGATTCCCAAAGCGGCATCTAATCCGATCGATCCGGTAGAGATAACTTCTTGCTGCATTTCGGCCCGCTCATTCATCATCATCACACTACCCTTACCGTAGTCTTTTTCGATCTTATCCATCGTGAGTTTCAGGGCCTTGAACTTCTCCGCGTGGGGGGAGGTTTCGGGAGCTTTTTCTGTCTTTGCCATAAGTGGTTTTTAAAAGGTCGTAGCCTGTTGGCTGAATGTTTGACATGCCAAAACTAATGGATTTAGCAAATAAAAACTAATATTTTTGGATTTATTTTCCCGAAAAGACGGGGAAAAACACGGACTCACCTTTCAACTCACTTGATCTTCCCCACTCCTTTTTTCGCTTCTTTGCTGAGGATGCCGAGGATCTGGTCGGTGTTGTCGGAGATCAGTTCGGTCACGAATTTGTTGTTGGCGCTCTCGGTCACTTTCACTTGTATGGAGTAGGCGCCTTGGCTGAAGGCTTTTTGGTAGTTGCCTCTTACGTCTTTGTAATATCCGTAGGAGCGGGGAACGATGAAGCTTCTTCCGTCGAGCAGTTTTCCTTTCAGTCCATTATAGTAGTTGCTGTAGTTGGGGTCATTTCGATGGAGGGGGGCTTCGCGCAGGCTGTAGTAGAATTTCCCGAGGGTGATGTTGTCGAACAGTTGTCCTTGTTCGTTGGCGTAGGAGGTTCGGAATGTGATCTCCAGGTCCATGTTCAGGTTTTTCTTTTGGGCCTTAGAGATTTTTGCTTTTGCGTTTCGGAGATCCAGTTCGCTCAGTCGTAGGCGGAACAGGGAGTTATTGATGATCTCGGTGGCCCGGCTGGTATCGATCTCAAACCGGGCGATCAGGGCGGTGTCGGTATTACCGGCGCTGTTTTTGAACGTTCGGATCAGGGTGAAGCCACCGAATTGGAGTCCGACCGGATCGAAGACGCTTTCCGTGGAGAGTTGGTCGTAGAAGTATAGATCTGATAACCCGAATGTATAGTTGGCGGTGTACTTGGCTTTGTCTTTTGCGATCATGTTTTTGACCATGTTCGTTCCGATCGAGACGGCGCTCCCGAGCAGGGAGGTCAGTCCGATCGCGCGGCCACCTTCTGCCCGGTCTGATAGGGTGGGAACGGTTTGTGCTTTGATCCGCTCGTAGGCGATCACATCTCCCGATTCCTTAACAGTCATCTTTCGGCCTTCTCCCTCTGTAGCCAGGCCCAGTTGGGTGGATTT
>CANGZN010000062.1 GCA_947458625.1 Chitinophagaceae bacterium | reverse complement strand
GTAAACCAGCTACCGCAGAAAGTATATATCAGCTTCGATATCGACGGACTCGATCGAAAACTCTGTCCGGATACCGGCACTCCTGTTCCCGGCGGTTTTGAACTCGAAGAGCTTTTTTACCTCTTCAAAAAGATCATCGAAAGCGGCCGCACCCTGGTTGGATTCGATCTTTGTGAAGTAGGCGTGGGCGAATCAGACTGGAATGCGAATGTTGGTGCTCGTGCCCTATTCAAACTCTGCAACCTGCTTACCACCAGCAACCCGCTCCTTTGAGTCAAGCCTACACGATCCAATTCCCATCCCACAAGAGAAACCTCTACCGGTGGATGGGCCGATTTGTATTGCTAGCCAGTGCCACACTATTTATCGGATTGGCCGATACCGAGAAATTGAAATATGGATGGGCCGTTCTGGGGTATACACTGTTGACACTCGATCTGTTCCTTAATAAAAAAAAGAATAGTTCAACGGCCCTCTCAGCCGGACTACTCAGTCAATCGTTTGCCTGGACATTTACCGGCCAATGGGTAATGGCAGGGATCATTATTCTACTGGATGCCCTACACAGCTTATCGATTCGAACAAATTATTTGAAGCTAGAATCGAAACAGATACTGATCTCTTTTCCGTGGCCGAGAAGTGTTTCCTGGGATACGATCGATTTCATTACGCTCAAAGACGGCATGCTGACCCTGGAATACCGAAACGGCAAGGTCTTTCAACAGCTGATCGAAAAAGATCCTTCCCTCTGTGAAGCGGATTTTAACGAGTTTTGCCAACAGCAATGCAAACCCTGACTCATTCCCCCTACCTGCTTTACAGCGACGGTGAAGGCAACATCTTTGAAGATCGTTCCCTCTATGTTACCGGAAGAAGCGGATGGGATGCACTTCCGATTCCCGAGGATCAATGGATCGAATTGCCCGAGGGAGGTTCCTTATACGAATTACCCGGACGTCGTGGCATCGGCATCGATGTGACTACCGGTGAAATGCGGCTTTGTGAGAAAGGATGGGCTGTCGCGGCTTTCATCCCTCCCGCACATACGGGATTTTATTTGGCGGCCTATGAAACGGCAGCCGATGCGCCCACGCTTCCCCTATTTTGCTATACGGCAGCCGGTTGGCATAATGAGAAATTCTATGTGCCTGCGATCCGCATCGAACCCGATATCAGACAAGAATGTAGCGGATACGATCAATCCCGTATCAATAATGGAACAGCACAACTACTGAAAGCTTACCCGCACAACAGGTTAGTCAAACACCTGATGGAAAATTGTTGCCAGACCTATCAATGTCCGGCCGCGCGTAATTTTTCCCTGGGTCGTTGGGAATGTCCGGTACCCGCGTCTCCTGCCTGTAATGCCAATTGTGTGGGCTGTATTTCTCTTCAACCGGATGAGGAGCCGATCGTATCGACTCAAGACCGACTTCAATTCAAACCGACGCCGGAAGAGATCGTAGAGTTCACTGTCCCCCACCTTGAATCGGCCCCCTTCCCGATCATCAGCTTCGGACAGGGTTGTGAAGGCGAGCCCTTGTTGATGTGGGAAACGATCCGCGAAGCGATCCTCGAAATACGTAAACACACCTCTAAGGGCAGTATCAATATCAATACCAACGGCTCCAAGCCCGATGCCGTTAAAGCACTTTGTGAAGCAGGATTGAATTCGATCCGCGTGAGTACCAACTCGGCTCGCCGAGAGATTTACATGCCCTACTACCGTCCCAACAACTATGATTTCGATGACATCATCGAAAGTTTGAAAGTGGTGCACGCATATGGGGGCTGGACCTCCATCAATTATTTTGTTTTCCCCGGCATGACCGACTCTGTCGCCGAATATGAAGCCCTTCGGAAGCTGATCAAAACGACCGGGCTGAACATGATCCAATGGCGCAATTTCAATATCGACCCCGACTGGTATTTGGGTAAGATCGGCGTTGCCGATACGGGTGAATGCCTCGGTGTAAAACAGCTGCAAGACTTGATCCGGGAGGAATTCCCTGCCCTTCGGTTCGGCTATTTCAATCCACCGATCGAACGGATACGGGGCGATTTTGCCCGTGACTTCGCCCATTGAGACCACTCCAATCCTTAACCTTTTTTTGGCTAGACGTGTGCAGTAAGCCACATTGACGCATCGTTTTAACAGCTGTGCATAATACATTTCAGGAACTGCCAGCCGGTTAAACTAGTTTTACATGCGATCGAATCAAGCCATGGCGCAATCTCTCGACACACAACTTCGGAACCGTGCACTGCTCTACACAGGGGTGTCAGCTGCTTTGCTGACCCTATTGATCCTGTTTCTCAAATGGCGTATCGAGATTCCCGTCAAGCCAGAAGAACCTACCACTATCGAAGTTGAATTGAATCTGCCACCCGAACCACCTATTGAAACAGAACAGGATGGCGGCGGTGGTGGCGGAAACATCGCACAATCCGTCGGACCTACCGGTGCTGCACCGGAATCGCCCCAGCCATCCGGTGAACCTGAACCGGCAAAGGAAATAGCTGATCCGGAAGAGAAAGAAGCCGTTGTGGTCAAACCGGTCATCAGCAAAAAAGAATCTCCCAAGATCACCAAGCCGGCGGCAGTCAAAACACCAGCTAAAAAAGAAGAAAATCCGGCCCCTCCGGCACCGAAAATGGTGATGGGCAAAAAAAATAATCGTACGGGTACTGGAGCCGATAGTCCCGATGATTTCAATCGATCCGGCAATCAGGGCACCGGACTGGGCGTTGGCAAAGGTTCCGGCTCAGGTGGCGGTAGCGGCACAGGTATGGGCGGAGGAAACGGATCCGGCACCGGTACTGGTAATGGTCCGGCCGTCACCAGCGGCAACCGAAAAATCGTACGAGCATCTCGGTTCGATGGCGACATGGACAATGCCACCATATTCGCACGGATCCGGGTTTCACCGGAAGGAAAAGGCAGTTTTGTCGAGTTCGCAAAAGGATCTACCCATCGTACCAATCAATATAAGCAAGCCATCACTCTATACTTAAGTAAGATCCAGTTCGATCGATCCGAACAAGAGGACATCGTGACCGTGCAATTCAATTTTCTCGTGAATTAACTTGTGGCATGAACTACGCGGAGACGCTGGAATATCTTTTTGCGAAATTGCCGATGTACAGTCGCATCGGAGCAGCTGCCTACAAAACAGATCTTCATAACACGATCGCGCTACTCGAGCACATCGGGAATCCCCATCAGTCCATTCGCACCATCCACATCGCAGGCACCAATGGAAAAGGTTCGGTCAGTCACATGCTGGCGGCGATCCTGCAAGCAGCGGGATACAAGACCGGGCTCTATACCTCTCCTCACCTGAAAGATTTCAGAGAACGGATCCGCATTGACGGAGCAATGATCCCCGAACAAACTGTGATCGATTTCACCGAATCGATCCGTCCGGTCATCGAGTCGATCGAACCCAGTTTTTTTGAATTGACCGTGGCCATGGCTTTTGATCACTTTGCAAAAGCTCAAGTGGACATTGCCGTGATCGAAACCGGATTGGGGGGACGGCTCGACAGCACCAATGTTATCAACCCCGAGCTATCCATCATCACCAACATCGGATGGGATCATATGAATTTGTTAGGTGACACCTTGGGTAAGATCGCATTTGAAAAAGCCGGCATCATCAAGAAAAACACACCGGTCGTCGTTGGCGAACAAATACCGGAAACCATGCCTGTATTTCTGGATAAAGCCCAAAACATGCAGGCGCCCCTGACCTGGTCCGGAACAAATTACCGGATACAATCACATCGCCAACATTCAAATCGATTGATCGCAGAGGTAATCGAGACTGGATCCAAACACACCTCTCCGTATTCACTAGACCTCACAGGAATCTACCAATTGAAAAATTTACTGACCGTCCTGGAATCGGTAAACATACTGCGGACATTGAATTGGAACATCACCGACCATGCCATTCGATGTGCATTGGATAATGTGAAGACCATCACCGGATTCAGTGGACGATGGGAAGTCCTGCAAAACGACCCGATGTTGGTGCTGGATGTGGCGCATAACACACACGGACTCGCACAAGTACTCGAGCAACTCCGCCTCACCCCGCATAAAAAACTGCACATTGTCTTGGGAATGGTTAATGACAAGCAGATCGATGACGTGCTTCGCATGCTTCCAACCTCCGCGAATTATTATTTTACGCAAGCCTCCATACCCAGGGCACTGCCAAGCCACCTCTTGAAAGAACAAGCAATGGCTGTTGGATTAGAGGGCCTGGAATATCGGGATGTAAACAACGCCATTGAAGAGGCATTGAAACGAGCCGATCCGAATGATCTGATCCTGGTAACGGGCAGTATCTTCCTTGTTGGCGAGGTCAGGAAATAACCTGGAGCAACTCCACTTCAAAAACGAGTGTCGCGCCGCCCGGAATGTCGGAGCCTGCTCCCCGATCACCGTAAGCCAGATCAGATGGGATCCAAAGTCGCCAGCGACTGCCCTCACTCATCATTGGCAAAGCGATCTGCCAACCTTTGATCAGCGCTTTCAATGGAGCTGTGAAGGGCTGATTTCGACGGAAGGAACTATCAAATTCCTTTCCACTCAGTAAGGATCCGGCATAATGTGCTTTCACGGAATCTGTTGGGGCGGGTTTTCGTCCACTTCCCTCTTGCAGGATCAAATATTGAATGCCTTCCGGTATCTCTACGACACCCGGCTGAGTTTTGTTCTGTGCGAGGAAGGCAGCTCCCTCTGTTTTTTGTGTTTGGATTTTTTCTTGCATAAAAGCTCGGATCTTGTCTTGTGTATTCATGTGTTAGTCTTCGCGTAGAGAATGGCCTGTCAGCTGGATGAATACATCCTCCAGATTGGCCTGTTTCATTTCTTTGGGACGCTCAAAACCGGTTGCCACCAATTGATCGATTAGTTTATCGGGCGAATCCAGGGCGATGATACGGCCGGAATCAATGATCGCAACCCGGTCGCAGAGATACTCTGCCTCATCCATGTAATGGGTGGTGATGATCACGGTTGTACCCCGCTCACGGATACGTTTGATCAACTCCCAAAGACTTCTTCTGGCTTGAGGGTCTAGACCTGTAGTGGGTTCATCCAAGAATATAATCCGGGGATCATTGATAATGGTAGTGGCAACAGAGAATCGTTGACGCTGACCACCACTCAGTTCCTTGACCTTTGATTTCGCTTTATCACGAAGGTTCACCAGCTCGAGTAAGTCCATGGGATCCTGATCCTTTCCATACAAGCCACAAAACAACTCGATCAGTTGCACCAAATTCAAACCAGGATAATATCCACTGCTTTGCAATTGAACGCCAATGATTTTTTTGATCTCATCCGGGGAGCGATCGAGATCCAGACCGTCCACCATTATCTTACCGGATGTTTTCGTTCGCAGTGTTTCAATGATCTCAAGCGTGGTGGATTTTCCGGCGCCATTGGGGCCCAGCAGGCCGAATATCTCTCCTTCCTGCACCGAAAAGGAGATCCCTTTTACGGCCTCGAAACTACCATAATTCTTGACGAGTTGATCAACAGCGATGATGGTGGCGGACATGCTGCAAATCTAGTGGATTGAGCTCGTTGGGGCAGTAGCTTCTTTTCCAATAACGTAGGATCCATCCGGAGCGATGAGCACGATCGGTAGCCGGTGGTTTCGTTGAAATTCATAGTAGGCCGGCTCCAGCTGCTTGACAAATCTTCCCAATTCATGATCATCTTTGGTTAATCCACGCAAGTACTCTGCACTGCGAGGCACATCAAAACGGATCGGGAATACATGCACCGGTATAAACTGCTGACCCTGGTCGTATGCATGCGAAGCTAGTATATACAGTTCATCGATCTGCTGATCGGTGATGGGGATACAACCGACCGTCACACAACTTCCGTGTATATAGATCTCCCCTCCGGGGCGAAGCGAATCACTTAATACCCTGTCGGCAGCATTGGGATAGTTTAGGCCAAGCGATAGAAAGTAACTGGAATGCGGATTGAAATCATTGATATAATAAAACCCCTCCGGTACTTGATAATCGCCCTCCATCCGCTTGGGTCCCATGTAACCTGCCAATGCACAAACGCGATAGGTCTTAAAATGCTGAAAGGTGTCTGTCACTTTATCCTTCACCCATACCTCCAGCTCACTGTCATACTTGAACGATCGCACATAGATGAAACGGGCAGGCCAAGTCAATTTTTTGGCTCGGAACTGTTTGCGGAGCGTATCCTCTTTTTTTACCCAGGCAGCTGCCGGATTGGGCAGTGAGCGCTGATAGTCAACAAAAGAAGGATAGGCGGATTTACCCGATGAAAGGAACTGACCGGAAGCGGATATATTTCCGATTAGGGACAGTAAAAGGATTATGGATTTGATTCGGAACATCAGTTTATTTCCGATGGTGAAAGTAAGCTAGATCCCTCAAAGCTCTTGTTAAAGATTCCCCCGAAGTGCCTGCTCACGCTCAATGGCCTCGAATAATGCTTTGAAGTTTCCTTTGCCGAAACTCTTGGCTCCTTTTCGCTGAATGATCTCAAAGAATAAAGTCGGACGATCTTCAACGGGCTTGGAGAACAGCTGCAGCAAGTAGCCTTCGTTGTCGCGGTCGACCAATATACCCAGCTCTTTCAACGGCTCAAGATCTTCATCGATCGGTCCTACCCGATCCAAGAGATCATCATAATAGCTGGTGGGGACTTTCAAAAACTCCACCCCGCGGGATTGTAATGCCCGAACAGACTCCACGATATCACTGGTTGCCAATGCCACGTGTTGAACACCTTCACCTCGGTAGAAATCAAGATACTCTTCAACCTGACTTTTCTTTTTCCCTTCAGCCGGCTCATTGATCGGGAATTTGACAAACCCGTTACCACTGCTCATCACCTTGCTCATCAAAGCCGAATACTCCGTAGAGATATCCTCATCATCGAAGGAGAGAATGTTCTTGAAGCCCATCACCTCTTCGTAAAATTTCACCCACGTATTCATTTGATTCCAACCAACATTGCCTACGCAATGATCGACATAGAGTAGTCCGGTCGACGCCGGTGCGTAATAAGGATTGGACCAAGCCCGGTAACCTGGCAGGAAGGCCCCGGTATAGTTCTTCCGCTCAATGAAAAGATGTACGGTATCACCATACGTATGGATCCCACTGATCACGGCCTCACCATGTGCGTCTTGTTTGACCACCGGCTCCAGGTAAGACTTGGCTCCTCTGGCCGTGGTTTCTTGCCATGCAGCACGAGCATCCGGCACACGAAGGGCCAATGCTTTTACCCCATCGCCATGTCTATAGATGTGATCGGCCATTGGATTATCCGGACGCAACGGAGTCGTCAGCACAAACGTGAGCTTGTGTTGCCGAATCGCATAACTGGCAAAATCCTTGCACCCCGTTTCAGGTCCGGCGTACGCCAACGCCTGAAAACCAAAAGCAGTCATGTAGTAATGAGCCGCCTGCTTGGCGTTACCGACGTAGAATTCTACATAATCGGTTCCTTCTAAAGGCAAAAAATCAACAGACGGATTGGGATTCATTTCAGCAAGCTGGGTTGACATGATGGAGTATTTTGTAATCGAGCCTTAGTTCGGCTGCAAAATTAACGTATTCAGAACCCTTTCTCGACTAGCGGTGCGCGGTTATCTTTGCCAAATGAAAAAGGTGGGCATATTAGGGGGCGGACAATTGGGACGGATGCTGTTGCAAGCAGCCGCTAACTATCCGACAGAGACCTATGTAATGGAAAATGACGCTGAGTGCCCTGCTGCCAACCTTTGCCACCATTTTGTGCTTGGAAACATTCGTGACTTTGAGTCCGTGCTGCAATTCGGAAGAACGGTGGATGTGCTGACAATCGAGATCGAACAGGTAAATGTAGATGCATTGGAGCAACTCGAGAAAGAAGGCATTACCGTTATCCCTCGCCCGGCTGTTCTGCGAACCATCCAAAATAAAATACATCAGAAGACCTTCTATCAACAGAACAATATCCCCACCGCCCCCTTTCGGATCACCCCATCCAGAGCTTCCCTCTCTGAACACCTGGATCTTTTGCCAGCCGTGCATAAACTGGGCGTAGGTGGATACGATGGTAAAGGGGTGACCATCCTGAACACGGCCGCTGATCTCGATGCCGGGTTCGATGAACCATCCGTTCTGGAGAAAAAGATCGACATCCAAAAAGAACTGGCCGTACTCGTGGCCGTCAGCCAGACCGGTGAGATCGTAGCCTACCCCAGTGTTGAAATGGTGTTCGACCAAAAACTAAATCTGCTTGATTATCAGGTTTGTCCGTCACTCATCTCAACCGAAAGTGAAATAAAGGCGGTGACGTTGGCCAAACAGTTGGTTCAGGCATTTGATTCCCCGGGACTCTTTGCTGTAGAGATGTTTATCGATCTGGAGAACAACATTTGGATCAATGAGATCGCCCCCCGGGTTCACAATAGCGGGCATCACACCATCGAAGCGCATTATTGCTCTCAGTTCGATATGTTATGGCGGATCCTGATGGGCATGCCCCTTGGCAATCCGGAACCGATCATGCCTTCGCTTATGCTGAATCTGATTGGCGCCAATGGTTTTTCCGGCAAAGCCCGATATGAGGGACTCGAGGAGTTTCTACGTTTACCAAATGCTTTTTTGCACCTATACGGCAAAAAAGACACCAAGCCGGGTCGAAAGATGGGTCATGTAACCCTGATGGGCAGTTATTTGGAAGATCTTACCGCCACCGCCGACAACATCAAGGCCACTCTTCGGGTGATTTCCTGATCTAGGTCGTGCAGACCATTGACTCGTTTTACGTCTAAAACTCAATGGTTAACTTTGTCAGATCCCCCAACATGAATATGCGGCCAATGAATCGTCTCCCGTTACTTCTCGCAACTCTGTTCTTTCTGTCTTGCGGAAGCGAGAAGGAAAAGTCGGCTACTGCCGGCGCCGGCAAGCAAATGCCACCAACGAAAGCGGAGGCTTATATTCTCACCCCTACCCCCTTTCAGGAAAGCTTGGAAGTGCCCGGTAATTTGATGGCCGCTGAGTCAGTAGAGATCCGACCGGAGAGTTCCGGAAAAATCGTTCGCCTGAATATTACAGAAGGTCGATCCGTACCCGCCGGCTACTTGATCGCCAAAATAGACGATGATGATCTACAAGCTCAATTGGTCAAGCTACAAACACAATTGGAGATAGCTGAGCAGACAGAGTCACGCCAATCTAAACTGCTGGCGATACAGGGTATCAGCCGCCAAGACTATGACCTGAGTGTTTTACAAGTGCGAAACCTGAAAGCTGATATCGGAATTCTGAAGACAGCTATCGCAAAAACTGAGGTGCGTGCCCCTTTCGCCGGGAAAATGGGCTTGAAGAACATCAGCATCGGTGCCTATGTAACATCCGGTTCCGTGATCACTACCTTACAACAAACCCAACAATTGAAAATTGATTTTCAATTACCCGAAAAATATGCTGGCGGACTCAAAAACGGCATGTCGGTTGAATTCCGTGTTACAGGCTCTTCAAATAACTACGAGGCAACCGTAGTGGCTGCTGCCCCATCACTTACTGAATCCAATAGAAGTCTGAATTTTCGTGCAGTGGTTCGATCGGTAGATCCTGCGCTCATTCCAGGTGCCTTTGCTACAGTTAAGATCCAGTTGTCTGAAAAATCTGCCGCACTGATGCTGCCTGCACAAGCAGTCATCCCGCAGGCCAGAGGCAAAAAAGTGATCCGCTACTCCAACGGAAAAGCGGAGTTCGTGGATATCACCACAGGTGC
>CANGZN010000061.1 GCA_947458625.1 Chitinophagaceae bacterium | reverse complement strand
GAGAGATGAGAGATGAGGGTTTAGACTAAAAACTTTCTGAACCCGTTCAACCTTCTCAACTCTCAACTCTCATCCCTCAACCCTCTCAACTCTCATCCCTCATCCCTCATCCCTCACCTATACACTAATGTTCCCCGCGCTCCTCATTCTCTTCCTCGCTTATCTTCTCCTGGTGAGTTATTACACCTACCAGTGGAGTCGGGTGCCAGGTTTCATCGCTCGGAATACAAAACAAAAAAGACGGTTTTCAGTTCTGATTCCCGCTCGTAATGAAGAGAATAATATTGGGGCGTTGCTTGTGGCGTTACAAGGACAACAATATCTCTCCGAACTGATCCAGGTCATCGTGATCGACGATGGATCCAACGACAATACCGCAAGTATCGTTCAACAATTTCCATTCGCCACGGTCCTGCAACCCGGGAATACCAATGGAGCTGCTGGGAAAAAACAGGCGCTTAAAGCCGGGATCGAGAAGGCATCGAATGAATGGATCATCACCATCGATGCGGATTCTATACCCGGACACGAATGGATCAGCACCATCAATGATTTCATTGACCAGCAGGGTGAAATTATCTGTGTCGTCGGACCGGTAACAATAACCACCATCGACAGCAACCTACTGCAAGCCTTTCAGCGCTATGACCATCTGATGTTTCAGGGCATCACAGCCGCCGCGATCGGATCCGGACTACATGCGCTTGGCAACGGCGCCAATCTCTGCTACCGAAAGGATGCCTTTCATTCAGTAGGTGGATTCGAAGGCATCGACCAACTCGCCTCCGGAGATGATATACTGCTGGTCGAAAAATTCATGCAGCAGTACCCGGGTCAAGTTCAGTTTCTGAAATCCAATAAAGTAATTGTAAAAACGACCTCCTGCGCCAACTGGAAAGAATTATGGCAACAACGACTGCGCTGGGTCAGCAAAGCAGGTAGCTATAAAAACAGTCGACTGCATCTGGCACAGTGGATAACAGGCGGATTCAATGCCGTACTTCTTATTCAGTCTGCATGGTGTATACTGAACCCTGAAGATTTAAAACCTACGATCTCTGTTTGGATCCTAAAAGCGATCATTGAATGGATGCTGATCGCACCGGTAGCTAAACTCTATCGAGAGCCGAAAAATGGCCTGGTATTTTTTATGCTGCAACCGATACATGTCTGCTATCTGGTAGCCGTCGGACTCTGGGGAATGCAAAAAACCTACCGTTGGAAAGGAAGAACCGTTCATTGACCAGTCAAGACGGCTAACAGCATCTTTTAAATCAATCAGCCGATACGCCTACATCCTCTTTACACCTATGATCGAGTATAAGAAGTAGAGCAATGGATAAAAAGAAAATCGAACCGATCTTATCCGTCTCGATCAGATCACTCCAGAAATTCACCACGCCCAGCATCACCACGATCACAGCGATCCCCGCCGCCAATTGCCCAGTCCATATGGCGCGATACAGATGATATAATTTTTCAGCATAAAACAGAAGCGCACCGAATAAGATGAGAAAAATGATCAGTCCGGGTATGCCTTGCTCGACAGCAGTCAATAGAAAATAGTTGTGTACGGTTGACCGATCCGGATTATTACTGACCCATGTCTTATACGCCGGCACGGTATACTGGCGGTAACGCGTATAAAAAGAAGATGGACCGAATCCGATCAAAGGTTTCTCTTCTACCATCCGAACACCGGCGATCCACCGGTAAAAACGCTCCACCGATGAAACATCCTTTCCTTGGTAAGTAGCCCGCCAGTGATCCTGAAAATCGGAGTGAAAGATCGTAGTGCGATAATCCGGTGCAAACTGCAAATACCGATCGCCTTGCTTCAACCAAACAATGGTTAATAGCGACAGCAATAGAACAACCACATATCCATACACGAGCAAACGATTACGCAAAAGCAGATAGGCACCTATCCCCACAAACAAAGCCAGCCAGGCACCCCGGGCATAGGAAAAGAAAAGTGCAACCAGCACCAGTATCATGGCTGCATCCCAAAGTTGTTTCTTTTGCGTGAAGCGGCGACTGAAAAAAAGTACAGGAACCAGCGTCACCAACATAGCAGAATACACCACGTGATTCCTAAAGTATGGCTGAACGACCGCACTCGATGAAATGAAACTGAATCCTTCGAAGGCATGACGAATAACTGAAAGCAGTGCCAGTAAGAAAAGCGGTACGAACAAACAATAGAGCGCGCGACGGATTGATTGTTGATCTCGAAGCCAGATCAACGGCGCCAACAGAAAAGCACCGATATACCAGGATTTGGCCAGTAAGAATTTGAATGAAATCCAAGGCGTTGTTGACACCATGGTGGTGATCGTCATCCACCCGATCCAAGCTAATAAGCAGATCAGCAACGGATGATGCCAAAGCCTCGATCGGAATGGAGTAAACCGATACACGAGATATAAAACAGACAAAACAGAAACCGCCAGCATCAACGGTTCGTCCGGCAAGTCGGTTCCTAGCTGATCTGAAAAAGAGAATTCAACAGATAGCGGAAGACTGATGAGTAAAAGATAAAACAAGACTGACGGGTTATGCCAACCCCATATACCGACCAAGATGCCTATAGGTGCGAGAAGCGGCCACCAGTTGTTGAAAAGGGCAATAGCCAAGCCGACGGCTACGATAGTCGCCGTGAACACCCAACGGACCCAATCATTTTTCCAGGATAATATCATACACCGTGCGGCGTTCGGACCAAAGAGAAAAGATCAACCAACCCAACAAGGTGAGCAGGGTTGTCGCGATCAATGCCGGGGCCCACTCGGGTGAATCGGGCACGATCGCGGGAACAGCAATATCCAATACCTGAATGGCAGGAGGACGTTGCTCGAGCAACAAAGTATATTCTTCGATCAGGTCGCGGTACAGCGAACGATATCGGGTAAGCTCTCCGGAGCTGACGGAATCCTTAGATACTTCCAGTCGCTTCAAACCCCGCTCTAATGCGGCAAGGGTTTGGGTATTCTGTCGGCTCATCAATTCACGATGCATACTATCGAGTCGAGCCGTGATCGCATTTGATAAATCAGCAGCCTGTGTAGCATCTGTATCCCATACACGCACTTTCAACTCACCATAATCACTCTTGAAGATCTCCGTACGCTGCTTCAGTTTTTTGACCGCTTTCAGAAAAGCTCTATCAGCAGCACCTGAGATAGAATAATGCTTGATCAGATCGAAGCGGCGGACCAGCGGCCGATATAAGGTATCGAGCCGACCACTCCCTACAAGCAGATCCAATTGATCCGGCGAACCTAACGGTGAATACAAATGCTGTACCTGCGCGCCGAACAATCGACTCGGATCGGAGGCAACCACACTGGAGGCGACAGCCGTTGTTTCACTTTTATATTTCTCGGGCAACAGCCATAGCACCAGGCAGGTCAATACCCATACAGACAACAACCATCCGAGAAGCGAACGACTGCGTCGAGTAAGCAATTGGATCAGGTCAGGCATTAGTAATTGATTGAATAACTTATCCGAAATACCAAATAAGACAGGAAGTAAATATAACAACTAAATAGTTCGTATAAGGTTGCGGCGCTCCGATGCGGCGATGAACAAAAAACATAAGTAACGACCCGGCCAGCACCTGACTGATTAGCGCCGATCGCGCCATGCCCATGGCTCCCAAGGAGGGCACCCAATAAGCCGACAAGATCAGATGCAACAATAGCGCCGAACCGATGAGTAGCTGAAAGAGCCGGAGTTCCCCGCGCGCAGTCAGTACCGTGCCATACACATGAACCAATGAATACCCTATTATAGATCCGAATAGTATCGGTAAAATACTTGCAATGGAAGAAGGATCACTCACGTACAGAAAGGAAGCGATCGAAGACGACAGTAAAATAATGCCCCCTATAGCTAACAGGGAAAAAAATAAGAGTCCGTTTCGGGCCATTCGGATCGCCGAAAAAACTTTTGGCGGCTCATCGGCATGACGAGATAGATAGGGTAAGAGAAAACTGGCGACCAAATAACCGAACATATTCGCGGCATCCAATAAGCGATAACCTGCGGCATAACGACCCGACTCGAGGGCACCCTCCTCACTCCATTGCATCAGCAGGTAACCATCGAGTCTGGTTTGTGCACTCATCAGCAATACTATGAGCGCATAGGGGAACGCCGATCTGATTCGTTCAAGGGAGATCGATACAGGTCCGATCACCCGAATCTGCTTCTGATAGAGATAAATCCCTACTACAGCGATGGAAAAAATGAGAGATAAAAGTTGCAATAAAATGAATACCTCTAATCGGATCGGCCAATCAAATAAGAACCCCGAAAGCCACAAAAAGCAGATCGGAATGAGTATGGCTTTATCGAGCACAGAAAACCAGACATCGGAGGCATATTGCTGTGACGCGGTAACCCAGGCGCGTAGATAAACATAGAATGAATTCAGCGCCTGTATCGTGGCAACACCCCATAGCAGCTTTGTGGAAACCGGATCAGTTTGCCATCCAATCACAAAAATGACCCCGAAATAAAGCAGCAGCAAGAGGCCCTTCAGCCAAAATGTTTCTGTTAGGGCTTCGGAAACAGACGCCTTTCGTGCTCGTTCTTTTTGAATAATGGTGGTGAGTCCGAGATCGAGCAGAAATCCTGCTGTGAGGGCCAGTCCCCATACCGAAAAATAATGCCCATAGGCCGACAATCCCACTTCGTTCTGCACCCACCGATCAATGCCCAGGATCCAAATAGGCTTGATCAGCGCATTCGAAAGCACCAGCCGAAAGAGGGATCGATTATAATTACGGGCGGCATCCATATCCGAACGAAAATAACAATGTTTATTTTTGACCTAAACCCATTTCGACTATGTACCGATTGATGATTGTTTTCCTTACAGCCTCTCCCCTATTCATACAGGCACAGGATGAAGTGATCAAAAAGCTCCGTATCGATGCGGCCCGCACGATCAAGAAAGAAGCCGACACCACAAAAAAAGCCTGGAAACGAGGCGCCCTGCTCGGTATAAATGTTTCGCAAGGCTCGTTAAGCAACTGGGCCGCAGGGGGTGATAATTTTTCTTTGTCAGCCAATATGAATCTGAACCTGTTCGCCTTTTATAAAAAAGACAACCACAGCTGGGACAATACCTTCGATCTGAACCTGGGCTATGTGAATACCACCAGCCAGGGAGGAAGAAAGAACGACGACCGTTTTGACTTCCTGAGTAAGTACGGTTTCGCCGTCAATCCCAAACTCAATGTGTCCTTACTGGCCAACTTACGTTCGCAGTTCTTCAATGGATATACCTATCCCGGAGGCGTAAAAACATATTCCTCCACGTTCATGGCACCCGGCTATGTGCTGAACAGTATCGGTCTGGATTATAAACCGGTCAAAGACCTCTCCATTTACTTCTCTCCGGTCACGGCTCGTTGGGTGATCGTGCGCGATACGGCCCTGTCAAATCGCGGATCTTATGGGGTAACACCAGGAAAGAGCTCCAATTTTGAATTCGGTGCCTTTGCCACCATCGCCTATCAACGGATCATCAATAAGATCATCACGTACAAAGGCCGTTTGGACCTCTTCTCGAACTACAAACACAATCCCTGGAACATCGATCTGTTCATGGCCAATGCATTCAATGCCAAACTGGGCAAATCACTGGCGGTGAGTTGGAGTCTGGACTTTATCTATGACGATGATGTCAGACTCTTTGGAAAAAATCAAAGGTCCCCCGGATTGCAAGTAAAATCACTCATCGGCATCGGTATCATCAAACGCTTCTGAGTAGCAGCAAGCACAACACATGGGACAAAAAAAACTGGTTCGGTTTGCCGAGCTGAAAACCTTCGAACAAGTATTGCAATTCCCGGAGAATATGGCGGGAAACTGGCATAACTATTTTCAGAACGATCGTCCGATCACACTGGAGTTGGCTTGTGGAAAAGGTGAGTATGCCGTCGGATTGGCCCGTCTGCACCCACAACGCAATTTCATCGGGGTGGATATAAAAGGAAACCGCCTTTGGGTAGGAGCCGGTATCGCTCGCCGAGACGCACTCACCAACGTTGCCTTTCTTCGTACACAGATCGACCGGATCGCTGAATATTTTTCACCCGGCGAAGTGGAAGAGATCTGGATCACGTTCCCAGATCCACAACTGAGATGGAGTAAGCTGAAAAAGCGATTGACGCATCCAAAATTCCTTCGACTCTATCAACAATTCCTGAAACCCGGCGGATGTGTTCACCTGAAAACAGATAGTCCCGACCTGTACCAGTTCACCAAAGAGGTGATCGGCCTGTATAAACTAGAGGTTCTTCAGGACACAGATGATCTTTACGCGCAACCGGATCGATCAGCGGAATTGAACATAAAAACACATTACGAGTCGCTTGACATCGCCGGATCGAACCGAATTCATCATTTATGTTTCCGGTTAACGGAGGGACTACAGAACCAAGCACAGGATTTATTGTTAAAAGAGAAATGTCGCCCGGATGCAGTCGCTGATTGAAGGAGAGGATTATTACATGAGCCCCGAAGGAAGGGTTGTTTTTACCGAAAAATATCACCTCGATAAAGGATATTGCTGCGGTAACGGCTGCCGGCATTGCCCCTATGACTTTGAGGGCGTACCCGAACCCCGCCGTTCCGATCTCATCGAATCGCGAAACGAGGAAAACAGATCTGCTTGAAAAAAGAATCCGCTAAACTGAAAACGGTCATTCCCTCTGGCGGCAAGGATGTTTCGTTTTTTGAAGCAGTGTTTGAGGTGGTGCGTCAGATTCCCAAAGGAAAAGTGACTTCCTACGGGGCCATCGCCGAAGCCCTGGGCACCAAAGGAAGCGCCCGAATGGTGGGCTGGGCCATGAATCAAAGTCATTTTGTGAAACCGGCTGTACCCGCCCATCGGGTAGTCAATCGTCAGGGACGACTCAGCGGAAAGATGCACTTCTCCCCGCCGGAGCGCATGCAAGAATTATTGGAAAAAGAAGGGATCCAGATCGTCGAAGATCAGATCATCGATTTTCAAAAACATTTCTGGGATCCGAACGAAATGAGTTGATCATTTCTGCTTGATCAGCACAGCACTTACCACCGGACGCTCTACTCCATTGTCGCCAGGTCGAACCGTCAAGCGACCGGCAGCCACTAATGAAGTTGAACCGCCCCCATCCAGATTGATCGCATCGGTGCAACCCAACAGACGAAGCATATTCGCCAGTTCAGCCAGATTCACACCCGGATAACCCGCGGTACTATTATCCCCCTCAACAGCCAGCAACAACACGATCCCATTGGCCGTGTGTCCGATCGCCGAACGAGGGCGAGAAGTGGTGTTATTGATGTTGATCAACTCCGCTACATCTGAAATATTGACTTGTCCGCCCCGCAATAACATAGGCGAGCCACCGATGGCTGTTGGAACCGTCCACGGTGTTCCACCCGTCGGAAACGTTTCTGTTGGCACCGGCTGCGGCGCAGATCCCTCGGCATTTGGACTCGGTGAAGGATAACTATAGATATTGTCGTTGCCGGATCCGACATGATAGATCCACGCCGTTGTAGGCGATCCGTTGGATTGAATACCGAACGCCGCACGCGTCGGGAAATAGGCCGTTGAGGCCCCATTATAGGTTCGGTTCACCGCCTTGATATTGATCGAACTCTGTTGGTTGTTATACTTAACGATGCTATAAGAAGAATTGCCACCGAAGAATCCGCCATTGATCCCTCCGAAAACAATACCCGACTCCTGCGAAACAAACTCAGAAACTTTTTTGGCCGTAGAGGATTGAACCGGCTTAAAATCATACTGACCCAGTTTGCTATCGTATGCCAGACAATAAGCTCTTACGGTACGACCATTATAGATCGTATCGAAGCTGAAGGTCTGTATACCATTCGGAAAGTTTGTACTGTATGAAGCATTGAACTTCCAACCGGCCGGAAGAGAAATAATGGGCACCACCGGGGTTGGATTCGTTCCACCACCACCGCCGCCGGTATTACCGCCGCCCCCACCGGAATTATTGTTTTTCGAACAAGCGGTCAGGATAAGACCAAATACATAAAACGAAATAACAAGTGTGCGTTTCATAGTCAAACTCATTTAGTGGTTTCCGTATATAAAGAACCGGACAACCGATTCAATGTTTCATAATAAAAAAACACCTCTCCATTATACCCATAGGTGCGATTCAATTCAATGAATCGGTTCAAGAGCGTACGGGAAGCCTGATAGCCATCCCCCAAAGAAGTCAATAAGCCCGGAAAAACTTTTCGTCGCTGATCAGCAGTCAATTGCTGATTGAGTTCCTGGAGCAACTTTTCATAGGCATCCGCATTATATCGATAGAGTTGCGGGAAAATATAATCCGCATAACCGTCCCGAAGCCAAGTGGGCCAATCCTGCAGGTATTCCTGCTTACTCCAAGGATATATGCTGGGCGACCAGGTAACCAAACAAGTGGCTTTATGTGATTTCACGAGCTGATAGATTTCCTGACCGAAGGCACTGAGCTTATCGGCGCGCCACTGCACCCAGTCTGCTTGCTTGGGATCGAGGGCCCCTTGCTGATCACCACCATTATTTCCGTAGGCATGCACGGTCTCAGATTCATATCCCCCCTCCGATGGCATGGCCGGCATCCGATCGTCTCCTTGTATACCATCAATATCATAGCGCATAACGATCTCTTCCACTAGCTCTTTTAAAAATTGTCGCGGACCTGGATGCAGGGCATTCCACCAATAAAAGCCGTTTTTCTGAAGGAGATGCCCCTTCGCATTCCGTCCGGCCCAACCCGGATAGGTTTTATTCCAAACCGATAATGAATCCTTGTACGAATAAGAAAATCCGAATTCCATCCAAGCATGCACACGCAACCCAACCGCATGTGCCTCTTCGATCATTTCCTGCAATGGATCTCGTCCCTTGAATACCGGATCCTGCGCCTGCTTCACATATTGCTCCATGACCTGACTCGGGAACATGGTCTTTCCGTTATTCCACACGACCATGAATAGATCCGTAAGACCCTGATCCTTGCACTGCATCACTGCATCCCGGATCTGCTGCCGGGAATTCAATACGGTACTTCCGGTATTGGTGATCCAAACACCACGAATGGGCGCCTGGGAAAAAGCCGCTAGGGATATAAACGAGGCCATGAGAAAAATGAACTTCTTGATCATAATGAATGAGTGTATTCTAGATAACGATTATACAAGTGATGAGCGGAGGGATACATTGACTGGGGACTCATAAAATGAGAAAACTCAAATGTGATCGCTTTGTCATATCCAGCACGACGGGCCGCTTCGAGTTTCAAGCGCAACTTTTCGAACTTGATGGGAAGAAACTTGATCGGCATATCTCGGTCGAAGGATTCGGCATTGGTCCAACACTCCATTCCATATTTATCGGCCAATCGCTTATTGATCCGAAAAAAATCTTCCAACTCATGGTAATCGATATGTCCGTCCTGAAAAGCAACGGCATCAACTGCTCCTTGCATGCCGGCAAATAATTCATCCCACTCACGCTCATGCTCCTGCAGCGAAACGACATCTGTCTTGGTCAGTGCCGACTGCGCCGCCATCACGGCTTTTTTTCCATCGATCCACGGAGAAATAAATGTTGACAATCCGCCACTCACCTCTTTGCACTGCTTACCTAATATGTGAAATGCTTCCACCGCACCTTTTGTCTTTCGGCTGATCTCCATTGACAGATACCAACCTTGAAAGGACGGATGATGCCCGTATTGTTTCCAGACTTCATCGATCACAAACCGATTCGCATCGATCTCGTGCTGCATGTCTCCGGTATCCCAATATTTGCCACTATCATACAAGCCGAAATAAAATTTC
>CANGZN010000060.1 GCA_947458625.1 Chitinophagaceae bacterium | reverse complement strand
TGCACCCTGACGGATGCGCTCTTTGATCTCGGCGCCCAATTTGACGATCTCGGAGCCGATCAGGGTTTCAGCCAGCTGGGAGAGTTTGGGCGCTTTCATAGCGCAAAATTAATGGAAATGTAGAAGGTAGAAGGTAGATGGTTTAAAGTAGAGATTGGTTAAACCTTCTACCTTTTACTTTCTACTCTGCATTAGTAGAAGAAAAAGAAGAAAAATAAAGCCGCGTCGGTTCGGCGAATGCCTTCGAAATATCCGAGGGTACTGCTGGAGCTGTTCAGGACACGGCCATCCTCGATGTAACCGATGGTGCTACGTGAGCTATTCATCACACGGCCGTCGTCGATGTAGCCGATGGTGGCGCGCGAACTATTCATAACTCGTCCATCGTCTATGTAACCGATGGTGCTTCGCGAGCGGTTCATGACTCGTCCGTCATCGATGTATCCGATGGTACTGCGCGAGCTACTCATCACCCGGCCGTTCTCAATATAGCCCACAGTCGATCGGTTACTCCCCATCAGTCGTTGTGCTTGTATGGTTTGAATTGAAATAGTCAAAAGGAGGGTTAAAAAAATCTTATTCATAGCATTTATTCTATTTGAGTGTATCAATATGAAATGTACTATTTATCCTCCAATTATTGATTGGCAGATAGTGACTCATCAACTATTTCACGTTAACTTTAATGATAATCTTTTTTATGTACCGCGACGTAAACAATAAAATTATGGGGGGCGTGCTGTCCGGGATTGCTCGTTCGCTTGGAACCTCTGCCGGTTTGATCCGCGTGATCTTTCTGATCGGATTTTTCGCTATCGGCGGGATTACGTTCGGTATTTCCTCCGCGGCGATGGCGGCTATTTATTTTCTGTGTTGGATGTTTTTGCCGGGGAGATAAAGAGTAGAGAGTAGAGGATTGGGCTGTGTACCGAACAGAATATTATAATAGGAGATGCAACGCTGTGTTGCTGAAAGCAAAACTTGGTCTATGATTTTCAGAGAGGCATTGGTTGATGATATCAAACAGATTCAAATCGTTAGAAATTCAGTAACAGAAAATACGTTGTCTAATCCTGCTCTGGTGACAGATGAAGATTGTAAAGAGTTTCTGACCGTTCGAGGAAAAGGCTGGGTCTGTGAGGTCGATCAAAAAATCGTTGGATTTTCAATCGCTGATCTTGTTGAGAATAATATCTGGGCGTTGTTCGTACGGCCCGATTTAGAAAAACAAGGAATCGGAAAACAACTTCAACAATTAATGCTCGATTGGTATTTTAATCAGACCAACACCACAGTGTGGCTGGGTACTTCTCCGAATACCAGAGCTGAACTATTTTATCGTAAATCTGGGTGGGCAGAAGTTGGTGCACACGGAAAAGACGAAATCAAATTTGAAATGTCGCATGCGGAATGGACAGCGATCAGAGGGAACTAATAGTCAGCTAAACTCTCAACCAGGCTTTTAGCTCTAAACTGTCTCTACTATCTACCATCTACCTTCTACTTCCCT
This sequence comes from Chitinophagaceae bacterium, assembly GCA_947458625.1. GTDB lineage: Bacteria > Bacteroidota > Bacteroidia > Chitinophagales > Chitinophagaceae > JJ008. The sequence goes on along the minus strand of CANGZN010000060.1, from coordinate 8,510 downwards.
ACTTCCCTACTTCTTCCCTTCTCCCTTCTTAAAATCCAATATCACCCCATTGATACAATAGCGAAGTCCTGTTGGAGGCGGACCATCCTCAAATACATGTCCCAAATGCGCTTTGCATCGACCGCATTGCACTTCGGTGCGGTTCATACCGTGGCTGTTATCGGGGGTATAAATGATGTTTCCTTTTCCAAGCGGTTCATAAAAACTCGGCCAACCACATCCGCTTTCAAATTTCGTGTCGCTCTTGAATAAAGGATTACCACAAGCAGCACAGTAATAGGTGCCGATCTCTTTGTGCTTTTCGAAGGGACTGGTCCAGGGGCGCTCCGTTCCTTTCATCCGCGCGATGTAAAACACATCAGACGGTAACATCTTCTTCCACTCATCCTCCGATAAGTTCACTTTATTGGAATCGGTATTCGAATAGATGGGATTCTTTTTTTCCATGGCGGGTTTTGTGGCTGGAGGATTGTTGGACTGGGCACCGCAATGAATGCTTGTCAACGACATAAAAACTGCGGCAATCAGGGGGATGGGGTTTCTCACCCGACAAAATTCATGGATTTTCCCGAAAAATCCGTACTGACACTTGTTAAGGATGCTCCATATTTTCTCTCGGAAAATCGGCGCGCGTGCGATAAATTTGTCCCAATTCGAATCGCCTCATCCCCATGTTCAACCTCGTCTTATTCGGCCCTCCGGGCAGCGGTAAAGGAACCCAATCCGACAATTTGGTGGCCCGTTATGGCCTGAAACACCTTTCTACCGGAAACCTACTCCGTAAAGAGATCGCCGACCAAACTACCCTCGGAATGGAAGCCAAACGCTACATCGATGCCGGTCAGCTGGTACCCGATGCGGTCGTTATCGGCATGGTAGGCGCTTATTTCGATCAAAATCACGACGCAGCAGGCTTTCTATTCGACGGATTTCCCCGTACCGTTGCCCAAGCCGAGGCGCTCGACCAACTGCTTGCCGAACGAAATACCTCCATATCATTGGTTTTGGCCCTGGAAGTCACCGAAGAGGAATTGGTGCGCCGTTTGCTGAATCGTGGGTTAACCTCCGGCAGAACCGATGACACCGATGAGGCCGTCATCCGCAAACGATTCTCCGTATATACGCAAGAAACCAGTCCCGTTGCCGGCTATTATCAGCAAGCCGGTAAGTTTCAATCCATCGCTGGTGAAGGAACAGTAGAAGGAATTGGCGAGGCTCTTTGCAAGGCCATCGATGCCGTTCGTTAATCCAACTCGTTACGCGACCGGTTGAGGATCTTTTTTTCCTCTTCGCTTAGGCTTTCCATGCCTTGCTGACCGATCTTATCCAATATTGCATCGATCCGCTCCTGTGTCACATTCGCTGTCTTTTTGAATGGGGGATGATTGGACATGTAATACAATTTCCCTTTATCAGGACGGCGGATCTGTTTTTCCGGGTTGAAGAGTTCATTGAACCAATCGAACAAGCGGCTCATCCATTCGGTCATATCGATCCCTTCTCTTAATACGAGATAATAGACCAGCCCGGCGATGAGTCCGGATATCTGCGGTAACGCCCCTGCCAGTGTATAACTGTTCAATGAGCTCAGGGTGCTGAGGATGTAGAACAGGGTGAGTCCCCATAGCGGAATACCTCCACCCAATAACGGAAAGATGCGGTAATAGGGAGAAATGAAGGTGGTCGCAATAGCAATGGCACCCACGCCGGCGGTGGCGCCGAAATAATATTCATTCGAGCCGGGCAGCAATAAGAACGTGAGGCAACCGAAGATGGATCCGTAGAGGAAAAGGGGAATGATTTTGCGGTTACCGCTGAGGTCTTGAAGAATATAGCCGAACGACCAGAGCCAGAGCATGTTGCCGAAGACGGTCCACACACTCAGATGCGAAAACGGCGCGGAGAGCAAGGTCCATGGTTTCAGGAGCCATTCCTTCCAGGTATCGGGTAATCCGAACCAGGTGAAGAACTGTCTTGTGAAATCGCCCAGGGCCGTGGCTTCATCCGGTCGTGTGAAGTAGAAATAGGTCCGCGCCATCATCAGGGTGATGAACACGGTGAGGTGAATGGCAATGAGACGGGTGAGGGCGTTCTTTCGATCACCCAGGGATAGTCTTTCTTGATAAATTTCGGGAAGAGGCATAGAGCGAAGCGCTTACGATCAGAACAACGATTTCCGGTTCGTTTTGTTCCAATAGAGTACAAGTAAAAATCCGGTGAGGGCTCCACCCAGGTGAGCAAAGTGAGCGATGTTGTCGCCACTGATGCTGGCGACCCCGCCGAACAGGTCGATACAGGCTAGTCCGATCACCGCCCATTTGGCTTTCACCGGAAAGGGAATGAACATGATAAAGAGTTCTGTATTGGGGAAGGTATAGGCGAAAGCTGCCATCACACCCATGATCGCACCCGAGGCGCCCACGGCTGGAGCAATGAATCCGGCCTGTCGGATTAGCGTCTGTGCAGTGGCCTGGTCATCTGCGTAATAAGCCTCATAAATTTCGCTCATCAGTTTCGGGTCGAACTGAAGGTGCTGAATGAGCAGGTGACAGGCGGCGGCACCGACTCCGCTGATCAGGTAAAAAAATAAAAATCGTTTGCCGCCCCAATAGTTTTCCAGCACCCGTCCGAACATCCAGAGCGTGATCATATTGAATAGGATGTGGAAGATCAGTTGGGGAGAGTGCGCGAACATATGTGTCGCGATCTGATAGGGCTTGAAGTCGGGCACATCGACTGGATAGAGCGCCAGGTGTTGAGTGAGTTGATATTCACTGTCCAGCACCAACTGCGCTACAAATACCAGCGCGTTGATGATGATGAGGTTTTTGACGACGGGCGGAAAGGACTCGGGTCTCGTGTATTCGAAGGACATCGCGCAAAGTTACTGTATCGCGCGGGTTAATCGGAGTTGAACGATGTTTTCGATGTGCAGGGTGTGGGGGAAGAGGTCGACCGGTTGAACACGGGTGACAGTATATTTTTCACCGAGTCGCTGCAGGTCGCGGGCCTGTGTAGCCGGATTGCAACTCACATAAACGACCAAGGGTGCTTCCATATCCAGGATCTTCTGCACCAGCTTGTCGTGCATCCCGGCGCGGGGTGGGTCGGTGATGATCACGTCGGGGCGGCCATGTTGATCGAAAAAAGCATCGTTGCAGATGTCGATCACATCGCCCGCAAAAAAATCGGCATGCCCGATCCCGTTCCGTTCGGCATTGATTTTGGCATCATCGATCGCCGCTTCGATCAATTCCACGCCGATGATCTTCTTGGCGTCTTTGCTGCAAAAGATCCCGATGCTGCCGGTACCGCAATAAAGGTCATACAGCACTTCTTTTCCGGTCAGTTCGGCAAACTCCCGGGTCAGCTGATACAATACTTCCGCCTGTTGGGTATTGGTTTGAAAAAATGAGGTGGGGCCGATCTTGAAGGAGAAATCTTCCAGGGTTTCGATCACGTAACCCGGACCCTTCCAGGCCACCGGCTTCAGATCGGAGATGCTGTCGTTCCACTTCAGATTGATCGTGTAGAGCAGGGTGGTGATCTCGGGAAAGGCATCGCTGACCGATTGCATCAGGGCCTCGATCTTGTTCAGGTCGTCTTCCCCCACGATCACGTTCACCATCAATTCGCCGCTTCTACAAAGACGTAGTTGCAGGTTGCGGAGGAAACCGACATGTCCGCGGACATCGTAGAAAGTCCAATCTTTTTGTTGCGCGAGTTCACTGATGAAGTTTCGGATGCGATTTGTGGGTTCTGCTTGCAGGTGACAGGCATCGATGCGAACTACTTTATCGAAGAAACCGCGCGCATGAAATCCGGCGGCCCCTCTTGTTTCTTCCGTCTCCACGGCTTCGCTCATTTTTTCCTTGGGGATGAATTCGCGGGTGCCGAAGGTGTATTCGATCTTATTACGATAATAGCGTTGTTCGGCTGCTCCCCGGATCGGTTGAATCTCCGGGAGTTCAATACGACCGATGCGGGTGAGTACATCCACGACTTGCTGGTGTTTGTACTGCAGTTGTTTTTCGTAGGGTAGCATTTGCCATTGGCAGCCGCCGCAGGTCCCGAAATGATCGCAGAAGGGTTGGGTGCGATCGGATGAATAACTCCGATAGCGAAGCGGGAAGCCTTCTGCCCAGTCTTTTTTGCTCTTGGTGAGACGTAGGTCAACTACATCGCCCGGTACGGCATGTTCGATGAAGATCACCTTTCCCTCGACCCGGGCCAGGCTCTTGCCTTCGGCAGCATAGCTTTCAACGAGTATGTTCTCGAGGACGGGGAGCGGTTTTTTGCGGGACATGAACGCGAAGATACCTCAACTCATTTTTAGATCATTTTAACCCTTGATCAGTTAACTTTACCCTCTCAAAATGACCCGAAAACTACTCCTATTCGCGATCCTGATCTCGGGACTCGGAGCCTCCGCCCAGACCGGTTACGAGATTCAGGTTACCCTGAAACCGTTCAAGAATCAGTACATCTACCTGGGGCATTATTTCGGCAAAACTTATCCGATCGTTGATTCTGTTCAACTGGATGCGAACAGCAAAGGGGTTTTCAAAGGTGTCAACTCGCTGCCCGGCGGTATCTATCTGATCGGCTATCCGAACAAGTCCGGATTTTTCGAGATGCTGGTCGACAAACAACAGCATTTCAGCATTCTGGCAGATACTTCCACCCTCACGCAAACCATCCAATTCGAGCGATCGCCCGATAATACGGCTTTCCTGAACTATCAGCAGACTATGCGCGATCTGGGCATTCGGATCCGTTCCTTGCAAGAACGTCTCAAACAAGGGGAGGCTGATTCCGTTCGCATCCGAAATGAACTGTTCGCTGCCGAGAAGGAGATGAACGATTATCGGCTCAATCTCATCAACAATCAAGGCGAAACCTTTTTGGGCGCTTTGATGAAGGCCATGCGCGAACCGGAATTACCGGCTAACCTCAGAAGACCTGCCAACGCGGCTGATTCGCTGGCTGCTTTTCGTTTTTACAAGGATCATTTTTGGGACGGAGTGAATTTCTGGGATGGTCGGATGGCGTACACACCTTTTTTTGAAGAAAAAGTCGATCGCTATTTCAAGCAACTAGTTAGTCCAGACTCGGATTCAGTCATCCGCGAGATCGACAACATGATGGCCTACGCCCAGATCAATCCGGAGATGAATCGATTGCTGCTGGTCAAATTTCTGAACCGGTATCTGACACAGCAGTATATGTGGGAGGATGCGGTGCTCGTGCACTTGTATGAAAAGTACATCTCGAACAAGACCTATCCCTGGTTAGATGAGAAGGGAAGAAAGATGGTGCAGGACCGTGCGTATAGCTTGATGGCGAATATTCTGAAGTCGCCTGCAGCGGAAGTAGAATTGCCGGACCCTACCGGTGCAGTGCGTTCGCTCTACGATGTGAAAGCCAACTACACCCTGCTTGTTTTTTGGGATCCGACCTGCGGTCATTGCAAAGAGACACTGCCCCGCATCGATACGATCTACCGACAAAAATGGTCCAAGCAAGGTATCGGTATCTATGCCGTAGCCAAAGAGACGGAGGGTGATCAGAAGATGTGGACTGACTTTATCGAATCGAATCAGCTGAAGGGCTGGACGCATGTATATTATTCCAAAAAAACGGAGAAGCAACGCGTTGAAAATGGGATACCAAGTTATTCCCAGTTATTCGATGTACAGACATTTCCGACTTTATATCTGTTGGATAAGGATAAAAAGATCATTGCCAAGAAGCTCACCTTTCAGCAAATGGATGAGATATTGGAGCTGCAACGCACCGGAAATAATTAGACTATCAATCTGAACATATGAGATCTATTTACTCGACTGTGATCGCCCTGTTGATTCTGCATGGAGGTATCTCTGCTCAAACATTGCTCACGTATGGTACACATAAAGTAGATGCCAAGGACTTCATGCTGGCCTATCAGCGAAACAACACCGATACGGTCAGTTCCAAAGAGAAATCCATTCGCGCCTATCTCGATCTGTATGTCAATGCTAAGAGGAAAGTTCGGGAGGCCTACGCCCGTCGATACGACACCCTTCCGGGCATCAAGCTGGAAGTAGAAAATCTGCGCGCCCAACTCATCGATAAATACATGGCCGATCCCGTTTTGCTGGAGCGTCTCAAGAAAGAAGCCTTTGATCGCAGCCAGACCGATCGGGAGGTGGCACACCTGTTCATTTCTTTCCGCAATTCGAACCGTGAGCCTGATTCAGCTCGGGCACAAACACGAAAAGCAGCGGTGGAGGCGAAGCTGAAAGCCGGACAGGACATTTTATCGCTTGCAACGGAATATTCGGATGATCCGTCGGTTGCGCAAAACCAGGGCCGTATCGGATACATCACGGCCTTTACCCTTCCCTATGAGATGGAGTCGGCTATTTATCAGGCGGCAGTTGGAAATAACAGTCAGTGGGTCCGATCTAACATCGGCTATCATATTTTCCGCGTGTTAGGCGAACGCCCGGCCATCGGCACCATTAAAGTCAGACAAATTCTGTTAGCGTTTCCTCCCGGCGCCGACGATACAGATAAAAAACGGGTAGAGCGGTTGGCAGATTCAATTTATCAGGCTTTGCGTAAAGGATCTGCATTCGGAGAATTGGCCCGCTTGTACAGCAACGATTACATCTCTGCTGCGAATGGTGGCGAGATGATGGAGTTTGGGGTCGGACAATTCGATCCGGCTTTTGAAAATAAGATCATATCGATGACGAAGGATAATGAGTTGTCTGCTCCTTTTCTCACGCGTCACGGATGGCACATTGCACAGCGGATATCCATCACCCGTCCGGCTACTGATTTCAACGCGCCTGCCACGCAGACGCAGATCGATCAGCTGGTTCGTGCCGATGATCGCTGGCGCAATGCAAAGGATTTCATTTACGAACTGATTCAAACTCGAATGGGCGCGCGTCGTCCTGCTTATTCCGAAACGGCTCTTTGGCAGTATTCAGATAGCTTGCTCGATCTGAAAGCGATGACCGCTGCCGGTCGTACGATTCAAAAAAATACTGTACTGTTCACCATCGGGAAAGACCTTGCTCGTAAGAGTTATACCACAGCAGACTGGATCACCTATGCCACGAACTTTCGCTATCAGCCCGACGGCAGTGGACTGAAACCACATGCACAGGTGCGTACGGAATGGGAGCAGTATGAGATGGTTGAGTATTATAAGAACAACCTGGAGTCATTCAATAGTGAGTATCGCAATCAATTGACGGAGTTTCGCGATGGTAATCTGTTCTTTGAGATCATGCAAGAGGAGGTTTGGAATAAGGCCCAATCCGATACAGCCGGGCAGCTTCGTCTATTCGCTAAGCAAAAGGAGAAGTATAACTGGAAGGCCAGTGCCGATGTCGTGCTCTTCTTTTGTTCCGATGTAAATGCTGCGAAAGAATTGCATGCTCGTCTAAAAGCAAAGCCATCGAATTGGAAAAATGAATCGCTTTCATTTGGAGAGCGCGTGTTTGCCGACTCTGCTCGACTCGAATGGGAGCAGGTCCCCAATTTGGGAAATCAGACGCCCCAAGCCGGACAGTTACTGGATCCCGTGATCAATCAGACCGATAACAATGCCAGTTTTGCCTATGTGTTGCGAGTGTATCCGCAACCCGGTCCCAAAACATTTGAAGAGGCACGCGGCTCTGTGATCGGCGATCTGCAAGCTGAATTGGAAAAGAATTGGGAGGCGAACTTGCGGAAAAAATATCCGGTTAAGATCGACCAGAAAGTATTGAGCTCGCTGTTAAAGTAAGGTCGATCAGATCTGTCCGACTACGTCGGCGATCAATTGCGGACGCCCCAGGGTATAGTAGTGCAATACAGGCACGCCGGCTTTCTTGAGCTCGCGGGACTGCATCAGTAGCCACTCGGCGCCTACTTTTTCTACCTCGAGATCTGTTTTGCATTTATGTACCGCATTGGCCAGGTCGGTAGGCAGATCGATGTGGAAAGTCTTGGGCAGTATGGTCAGCTGTTTTTTAGAGTAGATGGGTTTCATTCCGGGAATGATCGGAACGGTGATGCCCATCTCCCGGCAACGCTTCACGAAGTCATGGAATTTTTGATTGTCGAAGAACATCTGTGTGATGATGTAATCGGCACCCAGCTCCACTTTTTTCTTCAGGTATTGCATGTCGGTGTCCATGTTCGGCGCCTCGAAATGTTTTTCAGGGTAGCCGGCCACACCGATACAGAATCCGGTTTTGTGTGATTCGCGCAGGTCTTCTTCCAGGTAGATCCCGTCGTTCAGATCGACCACTTGTTTGAGCAGGTCGGATGCGTATTTATGTCCCCCAGGTTCGGGCTCAAAACTCATTTCATTTTTCGCCGCATCTCCACGGAGTACCAATACGTTGTCGATTCCCAGGTAATGCAGGTTGATCAGGGCGTCCTCGGTTTCATTGACACTGAATCCGCCACAGATCAGGTGAGGTACCGTATCGACATTGTATTTATTCAGGATGGCAGCACAAATA